>CAMOEP010000281.1 GCA_946612185.1 uncultured Ruminococcus sp. | reverse complement strand
CGGCGACACTCTTTTCTGCTGCTCTATCGGCAGAACTGACTTCCCTGGCAGCGATACTGAGTATATCCGCCGTTCGCTGGCTGACATCTACCGCCTGCCAGGTGACTATAAGGTATACCCCGGACACAACGAATCCACCACGCTTCAGTACGAGCGTGAAAACAATCCATATTTCGCAAATATCAGATGATTCCGGCGGAGCGTCCTGCTCCGCCCCATTTATGGTGATACAAATGAACAATGATTATAAAATGCCGGTGCTTCTTATCGGCAATTCTTTTAAATATGAGGTAGAGTCCACGCTGAAACTGTTTTTCCATACCAGCAGGTTCAACTTTATTATTGAGGACGTGTCCCCCGTTTCCCTCCCTGAGGGCGACTGCGCTGTTCTGACACTTTCCGAAAGCAAGGATAAAGTTTTCCTCCGTGCGCTGGTAAACCTCAATGGTGACAGCAGTGAGAAATCCTGTGAACTGCCTGCTGATGCGGATAAAAGTACCCGTGAACATGAACTTTGCAGGCTGCTTTTCCATATTCTCCATAATATGACCGGCATCACTCCCCCCTGGGGACTTATGACTGGTATCCGCCCGGTGAAAAAACTTACCGAACTTATCGACCAGGGGCTTGACCGGGAACAGATGCAGTCTATACTCACAGGTAAGTACGAACTCGCTCCGGAAAAGTTCTCTCTCGCCTATGCGACTGCTATGAATCAGCTCCCTATACTGAAAATGATCGACCCCAAAGCCGTTAGTCTGTATGTGTCTATCCCCTTCTGCCCGACCAGATGCAGCTATTGCTCCTTCGTGAGCCATTCCATGAAGTCCGCTGTGAAACTGATGCCCCAGTATGTGGAATGTCTGTGCAGGGAACTTGAAATAATCGGTGAACTTATCCGGAAGTACGGCACTCGCATCGACACTATCTACTTCGGCGGCGGTACTCCAACTTCCATTTCTGCCGAGGATATCCGCCGTATCATGGAAGCCGTTGAGCGCAGTTTCGACCTTAGCAGCGTCCGGGAGTACAGCTTTGAAGCCGGCAGACCCGACACTATCACCGAGGAAAAACTCCGTGTGATAAAAGACCTGGGTGCGACACGCATTTCTGTAAATCCCCAGACACTTAATGATGACGTGCTGAAAGTCATCGGCAGACAGCACTCCGGCGAGGACGCTATAAAAGCTTTTGAACTGGCAAGAAAGCTTGGGTTCAATAACATAAATACCGACCTGATTGCCGGTCTGCCTACGGAATCAGCACAGTCCTTCCGCAATACCCTCGACCGTATTATCGAACTCGACCCGGAAAGCATCACCGTCCACACCCTTACCGTGAAGCGGTCGGCTGCGCTGTTCGCTGACGGCAAAAGTCAGGTGGATAACCCGGCGGCGGAAATGGTAAGCTATAGCGTTAAGAAACTTATGGAAAACGGCTACCTGCCGTACTATATGTACCGCCAGAAGAATACCGTCGATAACCTGGAAAACGTCGGCTACGCTAAAAAAGGCTTCGAGAACTGGTACAATATATTCATTATGGACGAAACTCAGACTATCATTGGTGCAGGCTGCGCTGCGTCCACAAAGCTGGTATTCCCCGGCGGCAGAATTGAGCGTGTTCATAACCACAAGTACCCCTATGAGTACATTAACCGCTTCGACGAACTTATGGAGAAAAAAAGCGAAGTCGAGACTTGCTTGCAGATACTCTCAGGAGGAAATGTATGAATCAGGAACTTATAGATCATATGCTGTATGAATGTGAGAACGTGCAGGAACTTCTCAGTGCCGTGGATAATATCCCCGACGAGGAAACGCTTTTCCACTACGCACGGCTTTACAACTGGGACGACGGTTTTGAAGTGCCCTATGCTGTCGCTGAACATGAATACTGCACTCTTGGTACGGCTATGATGCTGTTTTTTGATGCAGAGGGTGAACTGCTTCTCCTGAATGAGACTGATGAACTCGAACCAGAACACCTGAAGTTCATTTCGTTCCTCCATGATCGTATACTCAACGGGTACTACCGAAAGAGTTTGCCGTATTTTGACTATAAACTCTCCAACACCTGCGTCTACCGCCTGAAAAAAGCCGGTGCAGCGCCGGTTTTCTACGATAATACACTGTGGTACAACCAGAAAGGATAGGTTCTAATGCCAGAGAAGAATCAGGTTTATACAGCCGAAATTACCAGCCTTACAAACGAGGGAAGCGGTGTTTGCCGGATAGACGGAATGGCTGTTTTCGTTCCGGGAACTGCTGCCGGTGACGTGGCTGAAATAAAGGTGGTAAAAGTCCTCAGTCACTACGCTTTCGGTATTCTCCAGAAAATAATCACCCCCTCCCCCGACCGTATCGAAAACGACTGCCCGGTGTTCAAACAGTGCGGCGGCTGCGTTTTCCGCCATATCTCTTACGATGCGGAAGTCCGTGCTAAGGATGATATCGTAAGGGACGCTTTCAGAAGGATAGGCGGTCTTGACCCGGTATTCGATGAATTTATCAGCGCTGACCAGACCGACCGCTACCGCAATAAGGGACAATTTCCTCTCGCTAAGGTGGACGGAAATGCTGTCTGCGGTTTTTTCGCTCCAAGAAGCCATAGGGTTATCCCCATCGGTGACTGCCAACTACAGCCGGAAGTGTTCTCCAATATCGTAAAAACTGCACTGGAGTTTATCAATAACAAGGGTATTTCCGTCTATGAGGAAAAGTCCCACACCGGTATCCTACGCCATATCTACCTCCGACAGGGCACTCACTCCAAACAGATAATGGTCTGTTTCGTTGTCCGCAAGGACATTTCAAGACAACTCAGACCCGTTTGCAGCCTCCTGACAAAAAAGTTCCCCGATATTAAAAGTATTGTGATGAATATCAACCCCGAAAAAACTAATGTTATCATCGGAAACAATTGGATAACTCTCTCCGGCAGCGACGTTATTTCCGATATTATGTGCGGAAATACTATCAGTATCTCCCCTGCTGCTTTCTATCAGGTCAATACCGTTCAGGCTGAGAAAATGTACGCTAAAGCCCTGGAGTACGCAAGTCCTTCCCCTGATGACGTTATCGCTGACCTGTACTGCGGTGCTGGTACTATCGGTATTTCTATGGCTGACAAAGTGAAAACCCTGGTCGGAATAGAGATCGTCCCCGAAGCTATCAAAAACGCTAAGGAAAATGCTGCCGCTAATAATATCAGTAATGCCCAGTTTTACTGCGGCGACGCTGGCGAGGTCTTTGAAAAGCTTCGGAATAATGGCTGTAGCCCCCGGATAGTTCTCCTCGACCCACCCAGAAAAGGCTGCTCGCCTGATACCCTTAAAGCCATCGTTTCCGCTCGTCCTTATAAGATCGTCATGATCTCCTGCAACCCCTCTACCGCCGCCCGTGACGCTAAGTTCCTCAGCGAAAATGGCTACTCCGTCCGCAAGGTCTGCGGCGCTGACTTCTTCCCAAGGACTAGGCACGTTGAGTGCGTAGTATTGATGTCACGCAAAAAATAAATAGCATAAGAAAAGTGCCGAAAATTCGGCACTTTTTCTCTTATGTAGGAATGATGCAAGATAAGTCCAGCGGTTTTTCGCCGTTCTCGGAAACAAGTCCAGTGTCTCCCGGAGATACAGTGCGCTTTGACTTACTAAAAGCACCCGACCTTATGTAGTTGGAGGGAAGAAATCCACCACTCATCTTCTGGCAATCAGATCGTCGGGTGCGCATTCAATGGGCGGTTCTAAAGACTGTGCGACTTGACTGCCAATATCCCCTTGAT
>CAMOEP010000280.1 GCA_946612185.1 uncultured Ruminococcus sp. | reverse complement strand
GTCCGGGAGGGAAAGGCATTATCTTTTTGCATATCTTTACAAGGTTTTTAGGCTCGCTGGCAAACACCATTGTGCCATCGTCGGACTTTCCGTAATACAGCGGACGTATGCCTATCGGGTCTCTTGCGGCTATGAATTGACGCTCAACACAATCATATATAACACAGGCAAATTCAGCATCTAGCAGTGAGAACATTTCCGTTCCGTATTCTCTGTATAGGGGAAGAAGTATTTCGCAGTCGCTGTCGCTTCTGAAAATATAGCCCATATCAATGAGCTTGTCCCTGAGTTTTCTGAAACCATATATCTCGCCGTTACATACTGCAAAATCTCCATCAAGTTCAAAAGGCTGCATTCCCTCGGGAGTAAGTCCCATTATAGACAGGCGCTGAAAGCCGAGAATACCGTCGGGTACCTTTACTATCCTTTGATCGTCAGGACCTCGTGAGACTGTAGTCTTAAGACCCTCCATAACTTTTCCTGTACCGCCGCTGATGCCGCAGTAACACATTATCGTACACATTTCTGTATTCCTCCAACGTTTGATAAATAATAAAAAAAGGCGTTCCAGCAGACAAATAATCTGCTAAAACGTCCTTGTTTAGAAACATACTATCACTTTTAAGCTGAAATGTCAACAGAAAAAAAGGTTAATCTTGCTTTTATGTTAAAATTTGATAGATGTTTTCATCAAATTCACAGTAAAATGTGAGATAGGCCAAATTTTAAAAAAGCTATTGACAAATCGAAGTAAAGGGAATATAATGGCATTGTAAACAGCAAGGGCGCTGCAGACTATTAGTCTGCGGCGCTGTTTTGGTTTTATAGCGCTAAATCCACGCACAATGGGGTGTATGATGTACTGAGTTGTCGGTACATCGTACACTCCTTTGTTATTTCTGCTGTAACTTTTTAAGGAGGTATTTATATGGACACTCAGACGATCTTACAACAAGCCATGGATGAGACAAATGGTGTAATCTTTGGTGTATGGTTCCTTATCGGAGCTGCACTTGTATTCTTCATGCAGGCAGGATTTGCTATGGTGGAGACAGGCTTCACACGGGCAAAGAACGCAGGCAATATCATTATGAAAAACCTTATGGACTTCTGTATCGGTACAGTTGTTTTCATTCTTATAGGCTTCGGACTTCTCTTTGGTGAAGATTTAGTCGGAATAATCGGACAGCCCGGATTTGATATTTTCACATCCTACGGTTCATTCGATTGGTCCAACTTCGTATTCAACCTTGTATTTTGCGCAACAACAGCAACTATCGTTTCTGGTGCAATGGCTGAACGTACTAAGTTCTTATCCTACTGTGTATACTCAGCTATCATCAGTGCTATCGTTTATCCTATTGAAGCTCACTGGGGCTGGGGCGGCGGCTGGCTGGCTCAGTGGGGATTCCACGATTTCGCAGGTTCAGCACATATCCATATGGTCGGCGGTATCGCAGCTCTCGTTGGTGCAGCTATACTCGGCCCCCGTATCGGTAAGTTCACAAAAACTAAGGACGGCGATATCAAGGTCAACGCCATTCCCGGTCATAACCTTACAATAGGAGCTCTCGGATGCTTCATACTCTGGTTTGGCTGGTATGGATTCAACGGTGCAGCTTGTACTTCGGTTGATCAGCTCGGTTCAGTATTCCTTACAACAACAGTTGCTCCTGCAATCGCAACTGTTACTTGTATGATATTCACATGGTTAAAATATGGCAAGCCTGATGTTTCAATGTGTCTTAACGCTTCATTGGCTGGACTTGTTGGTATCACAGCTCCCTGCGATGTTACAGACTGTCTCGGTGCTTCTATCATAGGTATCGTTTCCGGACTTTTGGTATGCTTCGGCGTTTGGTTCCTTGATTATAAACTCCACATCGACGATCCTGTTGGTGCAGTAGCAGTTCACATGATGAACGGAATCTGGGGAACTATAGCAGTTGGTCTCTTTGCAAATCCTGATGTTCCCGGTTATTCACTGGCTGACCAGAACGGTAATCAGCTCGCAGGTCTCTTCTACGGTGGTGGCTTCGGACTTCTTGGCAGACAGCTCACAGGATTCGCAGCAATTGCAGCATTTACGGCAATCGCAATGACAATAGTATTCTTTGCTATTAAAAAGACCATCGGTCTCCGCGCTTCTGAGCAGGAGGAGATCATTGGTCTTGATGTTACAGAGCACGGTCTTATATCCTCTTATGCAGACTTTGCACCTGCTCTTACAGATGCCGGAATGTATGGTTATACAAAAGATGACGCAAAGAGCGTTAAAAAGGTCGGAACTTCCGACACACCTGCTGTTCCCGTTGACAAGGCAGTTGAAGTTGAGAACTATTCAGTTCCTTCACCAGACGGTATAAACAAGCTTACCAACATTGTAGTCATATTCAAACAGCAAAAGCTCCAGCAGTTCATTGAGGCTATGGAAGCTATAGACGTAAAGGGCATAACAGTTACAAATGTTCTCGGCTGCGGAATGCAGAACGGACAGACAAACTACTATCGTGGTACTACAGTAGAAATGAATCTGCTTCCTAAGGTAAAAGCTGAGATCGCAGTATGTGCAGTTCCTGTGGAGAAGGTAGTTGCAGCAGCTAAGGCAGCCCTCTACACAGGTAACTACGGTGATGGTAAGATGTTCATTTATGACATTGAAAACATTATCAAGATTCGTACAGGTGAGGAAGGCTATAATGCTCTCCACGATTCAGCTGAATGGGAAAAAGCATAATATTACAGTGTCGCTGCGGATAATAATTACAAAATTATCCGCAGTTGATAACACATTTATATAATACCGGGAGGTAATTACAATGGAAAAAATAACTGATTTTTTTGGTTCAATGGTATTTGATGACAGAATAATGAAGGCTACACTTTCAGAGAAGGTGTATAAGTCACTGAAAAGAACTATTGTCAAGGGAACTCCACTTGATATATCCGTTGCCAATGCAGTAGCTGCAGCCATGAAGGAATGGGCGGTAGAAAAGGGCGCCACACACTACACACACTGGTTCCAGCCTCTGACAGGACTGACAGCAGAGAAGCACGACAGCTTCATTTCTCCTGCTCCAGACGGCAGAGTTATCATGGAATTCTCAGGCAAGGAGCTTGTAAAAGGCGAACCCGACGCTTCTTCGTTCCCATCGGGAGGGCTTCGTGCCACATTTGAAGCCCGCGGCTACACAGCTTGGGATCCGACTTCATATGCATTCATCAAGGATGGCACACTCTACATTCCTACAGCATTCTGCTCATACACAGGTGAAGCACTGGATAAGAAGGTGCCGCTTCTCCGATCTATGGAGGCTATCAATAAGCAGGCACTGCGTATCTTAAAACTTTTCGGAAACACAAGCGTAAAGAGTGTAAAGACCTCCGTTGGTCCCGAGCAGGAATACTTCCTTGTTGACCGTGATATGTGGAAGCAAAGAAAAGACCTCATTATGACAGGAAGAACTCTCTTCGGTGCTATGCCGCCTAAGGGACAGGAAATGGACGATCACTATTTCGGATCTATCAAGCCAAGAGTTGCAGAGTATATGGCTGATCTGGACAGAGAACTCTGGAAGCTCGGTATTCTTGCCAAGACCAAACACAATGAAGTAGCTCCTGCACAGCATGAACTTGCGCCTATCTATGATACTACAAATATCGCCGCCGACCACAATCAGCTCACTATGGAGGTAATGCAGAAAGTTGCTCTCCGTCACGGACTTGTTTGTCTGCTCCACGAAAAGCCTTTTGCTGGCGTGAACGGTTCCGGCAAGCACAACAACTGG
>CAMOEP010000279.1 GCA_946612185.1 uncultured Ruminococcus sp. | reverse complement strand
TATCAAAAAGGTAGGCATGGTGGTGGAGGGTATCAATGCCCTGAAACCGGCTATGGCTCTTTCGGAAAAATACGGTATCGAGCTGCCTATCATCGCAGCAGTATACGACATAATCTATAACGGCGCTGACCCCTCAGAAAAACTTTACGGTCTTATGGGCAGAGAAAAGCGCTCGGAAATAAGCGAACTTTACAAAGCAGATTAATTGGAGGTAATAACAATGGGTAAGATTCTTCTCGCAGGCGGTGCAGGATATATCGGCGGTCATACTGCCGTGGAACTCCTCGAAGCAGGCTATGATGTAGTGATCGTTGACAACTATTCCAACAGTTCCCCGGAAGCTGTAAGACGTATCGAGGAAATAACAGGCAAGTCCGTTACCACCTATGAACTTGATATCAAGGACACCGGCAAGCTGGAAAATGTGTTCAAGGATAACGATATCTCAGCAGTTATCCACTTTGCAGGACTGAAAGCCGTGGGCGAATCCGTTGCAAAGCCGGTCATGTACTACCGCAATAATATCGACACCACTCTCTCACTTCTTGAGTGCATGAGCAAGTACGGCGTAAAGAATATCATATTCTCCTCCAGCGCTACAGTGTACGGCGAGGAAAACCCCGTACCCTACACCGAGGAGATGAAGCGTGGAACTTGCACAAATCCCTACGGCTGGACTAAGGTAATGATGGAGCAGATACTTGAGGACGCTTCTAAGGCTGATGCTGAACTTTCTGTAGTACTCCTGAGATACTTCAATCCTATCGGCGCACACCCCTCCGGAAGAATGGGCGAAGATCCCCAGGGTATCCCCAATAACCTTATGCCCTACGTTTCACAGGTGGCAGTCGGCAGACGTGAGAAGCTTACCATTTTCGGCAAGGACTACGATACACCCGACGGTACTTGCAGACGTGACTATATCCACGTTGTTGACCTGGCAAAGGGTCACGTCAAGGCAGTAGACTATGTGTTCGGACACAAGGGCGTGGAGATATTCAACCTGGGTACAGGCACACCTTACAGTGTTACAGAGATAGTTGATACCTTCGAGAAAGTAAACGGCGTACCCGTTCCCCATGTGTACGGCGAGCGCCGACCGGGAGATCTGCCGGAGAGCTATGCAAACGCTGACAAGGCACTGAGAGTTCTTGGCTGGAAAACCGAAAAGACCCTTGCTGATATGTGCCGTGATAGCTGGAACTGGCAGAAGAACAATCCCAACGGCTACAATAAGTAATAACCAAAAAAACGGCAGATACTTCAAAAGTACCTGCCGTTTTTTTATTTAGGCAACACCGCACAGTTATATAACTTAGTCTGTGCCGTCGAACGTATAGATGAACTTTACTGTGCCGTCCATATCGCCGGATTTTCCGGAGAATGAGGTGTACTGCTGAGATGCCTCACGGACTGCCTTGAAGCGGTCGATGATGTCCGGAAGCTGCTCGTCAAGTGCGCCGGTTATCTTGCTTATGCCCTCGTCATTGAACTTTATCATGCCATCGTTCAGTTCCTTTGCGCCGTTTTTAAGCTGGGAAACGCCGTCTACCAGTGCCGCTGTTCCGTTGTTCAGTGTACTTACTCCGCCGTAGAGTTCCGATGCGCCGCCGCTGAGTGAGGAAGCACCTGCGCTGAGTTCAGATGCGCCGGAAGCTACCTTCTTCATGTTGCTGCTTACCTCGCCCGCACCGGCGTAAAGCTTGTTTCCGCCTGTAAGAAGCTGTGCAAGTCCGCCGTCCAGTTCTGCTGAACCTGCGCCCAGGTCGGAAAGTCCCTCTGACAGTGAAAGTGAACCGGTATAAAGCTGTGCTGTACCGGCTTTCAGGTCAGTTGCGCCTGCGGTGAGCCGTGAAAGTCCCATATTAAGGGAATAGTTACCCTCTGAAAGCTGGCGGATACCGTCTGCAAGGGAATCAAGTCCGCCGATAAGTGTACCGCTGCCCTGAGAAAATGCGGTGATACCGCCGTTTAAGTCACTTGCGCCCTTTGAGAGTGCCTCTGCACCCTGGGCAAGGAGTACTGACGAACCGGAAAGCTGCTGCGCACCGGCTGAAAGTGCCTGACCGCCGTTGTCGAGGGTATCCATTCCCTCGGAAAGCTGTGCAGAACCGGTCTGCGCATTTTCAAGCCCTGCACTAAGCTGACCAAGACCTGCGGAAACGGCTGAGATACCGTCGGAGAACTCTGCCATTTTGCCGCCAAGCTGTGCTGCGCCGTCAGTAAGCTGAGATACGCCGCCGCTTATCTGCTGAGCGCCCTCGGCAAGTGCAGAAGCGCCGCCGCTAAGCTGTCCGCCTTCCTGCATCTGTGCAGCTATCTGCTGCTGACCGTCGATAGTCTGCTGGAGTATACCGATAGCCTGCGCCAGTTCCTCGGAGGGTGACTGCTGATAGAGTGCGGTCAGTGCAGCGAGTGCCTGCTGATTGTAAGCTATGGTAGTACTCAGGCTTTCCCCGGCAGTATCTATACCCTGAGAAAGCTGCTGTGCGCCCTCGTTAAGCTGGTCAGTTCCGGCGGTAAGAGCGTCCTTGCCCTGTACAAGAGCGTCAGCGCCCTCGGCAAGCTGCTGTGCGCCGCCACTGAGAGCATCAGCACCCTGTGCGATAGTATCAGCGCCGGTCTTAGCGTCGGAGATGCCCTTTGCAAGAGCGTCAGCGCCGGAGTGTGCGGAGGTTATGCCCTGTGAAAGCTGCTGTGCGGAGTCGCTGAGGGTCTTAGCGCCTTCGGAGAATTTAGCCATATTACCGGAAAGTTCGCCTGCTCCGGATTCAAGCTTAGCGCTGCCGTCAGATATCTGTGCAACGCCGTCAGTAAGAGCGCCTGCGCCGTCTTTAAGCTGCTGTGCGCCGTCAGTTACCTGAGTGAATCCGGCAGTAAGCTGGTCAGAACCGTCCTTTGCTTCGCCCAGACCGTCTGCAAGCTGAGAAGCGCCATCGTCAGCGGACTTCATGCCCTCGGCTAATGTGTCAGCGCCCTCCTTTGCGGCAGAAGCGCCCTCGGCAAGTTTACCAGAGCCGTCCTTAGCGGAAGCGATGCCGTCTGACAGTTCCTTTGCGCCGGAGGTGAGGGTATCTGCGCCCTCGGAAAGTTTACCTGAACCGGAGGAAAGTTCGTCTGCGCCTGATTTAAGCTGGAGTGAACCGTCTTTGAGCTGTGCTGAACCGTCGAGAAGTTTCTTAACGCCGTCGGTAAGTTCGCCCGACTTATCGGAAAGCTGTGAGATACCGTCATAGAGTTTGGCAGTACCGTCGCAAAGCTGCTCAGCGCCGTCGGAGAGTTCCTTTATCTTGTCGCTGAGGTCGCCCAGGTCAATATCTTCATCTAAGTCCATATCGGAGAATATCTCGTTAGATACTACCGTTACGGAGGAATTCATCTCGAAGCCGGTAACGTCAGCGGATATCTCGAAGTAGTCCGGGATATTCACGTCCAGACCGTCAATTTCGTCCAGACCCAGGTCATCGCCCAGACTTGGGAATCCCATACCAACAGCGATAAGGCGTTCGCCGTCGGAGATTATCTTGCCGTTGGTGACTTCGGCGTTCAGGAACTTGGAAGTATCCAGAACAGCGGCGCTTGCAGCCATGAACGGAACGTGCATTTCCTGCTTTTTGCCGTCAACAGTTACCTGAGTGGTCTGGTTATTCTTGTAGTCCCAGCGGATAGTGACGTGACCGCTTTTGCCCTTGAGGGAATCAAGGGAAATGGGCTTGCCGTCGAGGAAGTAGGAGACAGTGACCTCAACGGGGAGCGCCTTGTCGGAAGTACCCTTGTAGTAGATATCATTGCCTTCCGCCTTCCAGTTAAGGGA
>CAMOEP010000278.1 GCA_946612185.1 uncultured Ruminococcus sp. | reverse complement strand
AGGGAAGCTGGTTGCTGTCGCCTACAAGTATCAATCGTGTACCCAGGCGCATTGCTCTCAGAAGGCTCTCGAAAAGCAGCACGTCCACCATTGACATCTCGTCGATGATAACTGCGTCCGCTTCAAGGGGGTTATTATCGTTGTGTACGAAGTCCAGCCGTCCGCCCTGGTTATACCTCATTTCCAGAAGCCGGTGTATAGTCCGGGCATTTTTTCCTGTAAGGTCGCTCATTCGCTTTGCGGCACGTCCGGTAGGGGCAGCAAGTACCACGTTTTCGCCCTTCTTTTCAAGTATGGAAATAATAGCATTAAGGGTGGTAGTCTTACCTGTTCCGGGGCCTCCGGTAAGTATCATGACCGGCTGTGAAACTGCTGTTGCTATTGCTTTCTTCTGGAGTTCGTGGAACTGGATATTCCCTTCTTCCTCCTCCATTTTTATGTAAGCGTCGCAGTTGAAGTCCTCCGGCGGAGCAAACTCCCGGAGGATATGTACACGGTCAGCGATGTAGTTCTCTGCCCGGAAATAATCCGGCAGAAAAACATACACGCCGCTTTTTTTGATGTACTGGGCAAGGTCATCTTCATTAAGTGCGCTTTCGTACACCTTGTCGAAGTCCTCGCCGGTAATATTCAGTGCCGGAAGCGTCTTTTCCCTCAGCACTTTCAACGGAAGGCAAGTATGTCCTGCTTCCGCATTGCTTTTCAGTATATGCTGGATGCCGGATAGTATCCTGTGTTCGTCGTTCTTAGGAACGCTCAGTCTGTGGGCAATGGCATCTGCACGGCGAAAGTCAAGGTCAATGCCATCGCTGCAAAGTACATACGGGTTTGCGCTTATAAGCTGCATTGAGTCTCCGCCGAACTTCTGGAAAGCTTTCATTGCGTAGGCTGAACGTATCTCGAACTGGTTCAGGAAAGACATCACATTCCGCAGGGCGAATATTTTCCTGGCTTCTTTCTGTATCTCCTTGCACTTCTGGGGCGAGATGCCTTTTATCCTGCTGAGAGCGTCCGGGTCATGCTCCATGTAGGAAAGTGTTTCATCACCAAATACCCCGACTATCTTTTTCGCAAGTCCAGGGCCTATACCCTTTATCGCTCCCGATGCCAGAAACTTCTCAATATTTACCGCAGTTGTGGGAAGCTTGCGTTCGCAGTAGACCGCTTTAAGCTGTGTGCCGTACTTCTTATGCACTTCATAGTTTCCCTCAACTATCAGTATCTCGCCTTCCTCGATAACGCCCAGGTCGCCGCAAACGGTTAACATCTCGCCGTCTGCGTCAAGGTCGATAACGCAGTAGCCGTTTTTATCATTGGTGAAAACGACGTTCTCTACTGAGCCTTCAACGTGTATCAGTTCATCAGCCATACTTTCCCTCCGTAATATTAAGTCCATTATATTATACTACATTCGCCCGCAAATATCAAGGGTTATTTTCACCTTCTTCCCGGATACCGAAAGCCTGTGCCAGATATTCCTCAAAATCCTGGGCATTAACTATCTCCGCCGCTTGATTGTCCCTGACGAACTGCCTGCAAATCTGTAGCTGTTCCTCCGTTGCAGATACATTAAGCAAGACCGCCGCCGGCAAACTTCTCATGGCGAGCCGTTCAAGTTTTGCGGGCAGATCGCCGTCCTCGCTGAATATCGGTATTACTGCTATATACACCGGTTTACCGAATGGCTTTGCGCAGAACAGTGTCACTATCTCAATAAGTGCTATCACTGCAAGTATGACCGCTGCTGTTACTATAACTCCGTCCATGTGTACCGCCTCCTTTTTGCCATAATATGCAAGGTCAAAAGAAACTGTTACAGACTATATTGCTATAGCATATAAAGTAAAATTAATTATCAATATGATAAAAAGAATGAAATTTCAGAATTCTATGGACATCCTTTCCAAAATATTGTATAATAGGTTCTGTAAGTATTTCTGCATTAAGTAAAAACAGTTTACCCTCTGAGCAATATTGTGCTAATTTGTTCTCCGTCCCCTCTCAGGAGTTCAGTTATGCACCGATAGCCGCTGTTTTCGTTAATGCAAATAACCATAAGGAGTTTACTATGAACATCAGCGAAGTCAAAGACCAGATCTGCGATGTGTGCCATAAAATGTGGCAGCTTGGCTGGGTCGCTGCCAATGACGGCAACGTTTCCGTGAAGCTGGACGACGGCACATTCATCGCTACGCCCACAGGAGTGAGCAAAAGCTTCATTACCCCAGATATCCTCGTCCGGATAAATGATAAGGGCGAACTTATCGAAGGCGAGCGCAAGCCTTCCTCCGAGATTAAAATGCACCTGAGATGCTACAGCGAACGCCCGGACGTTGGCGCTGTTGTACACGCTCACCCTCCGACGGCTACAGGTTACGCTGTTGCTAACAAGGCTCTGGACGAGTACAGTATGATAGAGTCAGTTATCGCTATCGGCTCTGTGCCTGTAACTCCCTACGGTACGCCTTCTACTGAGGAAGTTCCCGAAGCTATCACCCCCTACCTCCAGGAGCATGATGTTATGCTGCTCCAGAACCACGGCGCTCTTACAGTCGGCGCTGACCTTATCACCGCTTACTACCGCATGGAGACTCTCGAACTTTTCGCCAAGATAAGCCTGACTGCTCACCTTCTCGGCGGCGCTCAGGAAATTTCCCGTGAGAATATCGACAGGCTTTGCAATATGCGCTCCCAGTACGGTGTAACCGGAAAGCACCCCGGTTACAAGAAGTACAATAAGTAGGAGGTGCGGTATGCTTAAAGGAATCCCCTCCGTCCTCTCCCCGGAACTGCTGAAGATACTCATGGAAATGGGTCACGGCGACGAAATCGTTATCGCTGACGGAAACTTCCCCTCCGCTAATATCGCTAAGCGCCTTGTCAGACTGGACGGTCACGGCGTTCCGGAGATACTGGACGCTGTTATGAAGTTCTTCCCACTTGACACCTATACCGACACCCCCATCGCACTTATGGAAGTAGTTCCCGGCGATGATATCAAACCAGTTATCTGGGACGACTACCGGAACATAATCCGCAAGCATGAGCCGGACAGATGCAATATCGAGTTCGTTGACAGGTTCGCTTTCTATGAGCGTGCTAAGGACGCTTATGCAGTTATCGCTACCGGCGAAAGTGCAGTTTACGCCAATATACTGCTGAAAAAAGGCGTTGTCAAGGAATGAGCCGGCGTGTGCTTTGCTTTGACCTGGGCGCTTCAAGCGGTCGGGCTATGCTGGCGGAACTTATCGGCGGCAAGATTGCTCTCCGGGAGGTTCACCGCTTCAAGAATCCCCATATTATCCTTGACGATCTGCGCTGCTGGGACATCAGCACCATTTTCAATGAGATAAAAAAGGGACTTGTTCTTGCTGATAATGCGGGCGGATTTGACTGCATCGGCATCGACACCTGGGGCGTTGACTACGGCATTATCGACAGCGGCGGTAAGCTTCTCGCCCTGCCTGTGCAGTACCGTGACAGCAGAACTTCCGGCATGACTCTTGAAGCAGACAAGCTTCTGGGACTCCGGGAACTCTACCGTCTTACCGGTACTCAGGTCATGGAGATAAATACCGCTTTCCAGCTTCTTGCGGATAAGACAAGCCGCCCGGAACTTCTGGGAAACGGCTGTACTATGCTGAATATCCCCGACCTGTTGGGATTTATGCTCACCGGAAACAAGTCCGCTGAACTGTCCATTGCTTCCACTACCCAGCTTCTCGACCCACTGTCACACACATGGTCGGACAAGGTTATAAATGCCCTTGGACTGCCACGAATGCTGTTCCCGGAAATAATAATGCCCGGTCTGCTAAAGGGGCGGCT
>CAMOEP010000277.1 GCA_946612185.1 uncultured Ruminococcus sp. | reverse complement strand
ATTATATTATATCCGCTTAAAAAAGTAAATACCTTTCTGGAAATTCGTTCAAACTCCCAATCTGGCTAATTCCTTTTTGTGCAGATTGTCAGTTTATTCATTAAAACAAAGGGAACTGGCTGTTCCCTTTGTTTAATAAATGTGAATTGATTATTTCTTTAAAGGAAGTTCCAGCTTCGGGTCTGCATCTTTCTGCTGAATTACGAACGCATCGTTAGCAGAAACGCCCTCAACTCCGTCAACATCTGCCTGGATAAGCTTTCTTCCCTCAAGGGGATACTTGGTCTTATTAGCAACATACTGGAGTACGCAAACGATATCGGAAACGCTTATTACGCCGTTATCATCAGCATCACCGTAAACGTAGGACTCATCAGTGCCGGTAGTAGTTGTAGTTGTTGTGGTAGTTGCAGAACCGCTTTCCTTTGTAGTAGTTGTAGGCTGAACATCCTCAGGAGTTGTGCCGTCAGGCTCAGTACCCCAAACCAGGTTGCCATCAACATACATTGTAATATGGTCGTTGATAGAATCAGCCTTCTTCAAGTCTGTAGCATCCGGGATGCTCTCATAAGACCAGTCATTTGTAGGATCCCAAGCGCCTGTAGTGGGTTTGCCGTCGATAGCGTCGGGGATAGAGATCCTGAACTGAACCTCATCTCTATGCTCGCTCTGACCGGTAGGCTGAATTGCTCTGCCGTCCTCGAACTTGATAAGTGCATAGTAAGTATTGCCGGAAGCATCGCCCTCATAGAGGTAAGGGCCGGAAACTGTAGCATAGCCCTGCTGACCTTCCTGATACTGCTGGGACTTGCCCTCAACCTTGATCTGGTCAACGCTCAGACCAGCTTCCTTCAGCTCAGAAACGTCGAAGAAATAGCGGTACTCAACGTCCTTAGCAACTCTTGCAGGCCATGCAGTATGGTTCATAGCCCAAGCCTTGATCTCAGTATAGCTTGCGGCAGGGCTGCCATTGAGGACTGCTGCCACTTCCCACTCAGCCCATGTAGGCTTCTCTGTAGGCGGGAATGAAGGATCAATATCGCCGCCGAAATCGTCAACGAGTGCGCACAGGCAAGCGGTATAGCCAGCGTTATAGTCGATAGCTACCTCAGAGTACTCATACTTTGATACCTGGTTAACATATTTACCTTCCTGGTCAGGGCCGCCAACGAGAGCGCCGTAGAGAGTATGAGCGTACTCTGTCTGCCAGCCTTCGTCACCGCCGGACTCCTGTCCAAGCTCGTTCCAGTGGTCATCGTGGATACCGGAAGCGGTTCTGTGGTGGAATGCAGTAGGCTGATTATCGCCCATTCCGAGAACGTAGCTCATTCCCAGAGCATTATCACCGAAGATGTAGTCCATCTGACCCTTAGCCCAGTCGTCATACTTCTTAGCCAGGTCAGCATTATCCTTGAATATTGTATCACTTGCCAGCTTAGCAAGCCAGGCAGTCGCACTGACGTGACGAGCGCTGCCCCAGTTGAACAGCCAAGCCATACCGTCGGGAGTATAAGCCATCTTCTTGCCGCCGTAGCCGCCCATCCAGTAGTCCAGGTGGTGTGAGATGTGGTCAATCCACTCCTGGTCGCCGGTGATCTGAGCGTAAAGGAGTGCAGCACCCTGAGTTGTATCGTCCCAGCAGAAGCCCCATGTGAACTTCTTATCATTGGACTGCTCCTCAGTGGGGAACTTAGGGATATAGTCGCTCTTTATCTTATTCAGGTAGGACTCGTCGCCTGTAGCCTTATACAGCCAGCAAGCAGCGTACATACAATCGTCTACCCATGATGAAGGATTGTACATTGAGCCCATAGCGCCGTTTTCGTTGTCTCTGAGAGCGTCTGCGGACTTGAAGTAAGTCTCAGCCTGCTTCAGGTAAGCGGCAGCCTTTTCGGGCTGGGTGTCCTTGAACATGATATAGCCCTCAGCCAGTGCAGCAGCAGAAAGTGCCATAGTGGTCGAGTCAGCGATCTCGTCGTAAGGACGTACCCAATCATCGTTGTTCAGGTGATGCTTACGCAGATATACCTCAGCGCTGCACCAGATGTTATGGTCAGTAGAACCGCCGGTAAAGTCGCCTACAGTACCGATGATCTTATCGCCTCTGTCGCACTGCATCAGGTAGTCAAGACCCCACTGAACATTGTTGCGGTACAGTTCGCCAAGGCCCTTCTTGTCAACAGCGTCCTTGTACTCCAGGTAGCCCCATGCGAGTACAGATGCAGCGTAAGCGTTAGTCAGAGTGAACTTGAAGTGGTCACCGGCATCGAACCAGCCGCCTGTGCAGACATCAGTCTCGTTGCCGTCCTCGTCAACCATTGAGTCTGCTCTCCAGGAAACCTCATTCCACTCAGGAAGCTTACCAGCCTGCTGAACCTCGTAGAAGAACATTGACTTCTGGAGTGCCTCAGCATAGTTGTAGCTGCCGGCAGCATCAGCCTTTGCAGGTGCGTAAACGCCCATGCCGGCGGTCATTGCCAGTGCAGCAGCGCCTGCGATTATCCTTTTGAATTTCATAATAGATTACCCCTCTCATTTTTTGGCATGACCCTCCCGTCACGCCTATACACTTTAAATGTACTATATTACTTAATTTTTGTCAAGTATCTGAAATCAACTTTTCCGAAATATAGCACTCTGCACAAATTTTACCGGTTATTATTGTCTGATTCACCCATAGCTTTCTGGGCATAGCTGAGGACTTTGGAGTCGAAGTCCTGGTAAGGTATGCGTACAGTCACGCCTGGTTTCCGGCAGCAGGGACACAGTGCATTTCCCATGTCATTGAAGTCATGGACGGCATCAGCGGTGAAGTTTTCGCCGCAGTATAGGCATATCCAGCTATCGAGGATCGTTTTTTCCCCGTCCTGGTCAGCAAAGATGTAACTGCTTCTCTCGGTATCCAGCAGGGCGCTGCCGTAGACTTCCAGTCCCTCAGCGTCCTCATTTTCGGCGCACACCGGGCGGTAGGTTTTGAGGAAGTGGCGGACGATCTTCTTTTGCAGGTGTATTATATAAAAACTTTCAGCAAAAACGAAGACTGCGCACACAATAGTAGCACCGAACGTCGCCCACATGACCCTCCCGGCAGCAGGCTGTGGCATCTCCTCGCTAAGAGCGAATCCGATAGCCGCCGCCATTGCGATAAACGCAAAGGTGAAGGCAACTATCATATGCCGCCGATACTTCCGGCGAATATTCTCAGCGAGATCGTCCCCTTCCGGGAAAGGCATACCCATGATATTAATACCGACCTGACGGTACTTCTTTTTCGCCTGTTCTCCGCCGTAGTAAAGTTCCTGAGCCGTTGCGGGGATATAGTAAAGCGGATTAACTTTCATAAGTCCTCCTAAAAAAGAAACGGCTGCACCCGAAGGCACAGCCGAATGATTTACTGTGAATTAGTCCTCGTCCTGAGCGTCCTCAGCAAGGGCTCTCATGGAGATGCTGATTCTCTTGGACTCGTCGTCGATCTCGATGATCTTAACGTCAACCTCGTCACCAACAGAAAGGATATCCTTAACGTTGTCAACCTTCTGGTCTGCGATCTGGCTGATGTGGATAAGACCGTCAACGCCGTCCATGATCTGACCGAAAGCACCGAAAGTTGTGATAGAAACGATAGTAACCTTAACAACGTCGCCTACAGAGTACTTGGACTTGAAGATCTCCCAGGGATTGTCCTCAGGCTTCTTGTAGCCGAGAGAGATTCTCTTCTCCTCAGGCTTGAGATCCTTGATGTATACTTCAAGAGTATCACCTATGCTTACGACCTCAGAGGGGTGCTTGATGCGCTTCCAGGACAGCTCGGAAATATGTACCATTCCGTCGA
>CAMOEP010000276.1 GCA_946612185.1 uncultured Ruminococcus sp. | reverse complement strand
GGTTGAGCGACGGCAAAATGCAATGTTCTAAATGGTGAGCGAGCGCAAGCAAGCGGCAACGTGGGGGCGGTCAAGCTGGCTCAGCTTGAAAAAGTAAATGCTGTTGCCCTGGTTTAATAAAAAAGTTAGCTGAACATAAAAACTATTCTCAAAAAACCGCCCCTTCATGCCATAAATTCCGGCACAAAGAGGCGGCTTTGCTTTATCAGCTATGGAAATAATCGTGGTAGATGCTAAGGGAAGTAGTCACGCCGTTTTTTGAGCCGGTAACTACTATGCGGCATATCCTGCCGGTTATGCTGCCGAACGTGGCGATGTCGTAAAGGTCTTCGCACGAATAGCCGGCGTAGGTGCAGAAATCGCTCCGCATCCCCCTTCCGGCATAAGCTGCACGGAAGTTCAGCGCTCCGGTGGGCGAATAGAGGTACTGCCTGTCAAACTCAAAGTACCTGTGCCGGACTATTCCCCTGCTGTCAGCAGCAGTAACGTGGAGGTCGAAATTACCATAAGTATCGTCCACGTCAGCCATATGCCAGTCACTTATGATACGCTTGTCCACTGACCTGCTGCCGGTTTCAAGCTGACGGGCATTTTCGATATTCACCTGGATCGGGTCGGTCTTTGGAGTGAACATAACGCAGTTTGTACCGCTGATATATGGGTACGTCTGCTGCTGTTTGTAGCATAGGTTAACTATTCCGTCCCACTGGTCGCTGCCGTACTTAACATAGATATATCCGCTTGTGTCTGGACTGTCCTCATGGGTGACATTCGGGATAGTCACGAAGTCTTCCATAAGACTGTTGAGGGATATCTGAGTATACATTCCCGGTTCAAGCTGGTTCTGCAAAAGCATTGAAGTAAAACTTCGTGAGGTGATTTTTCCGTGGAAGCAGTCCCCTTTACGGCTTGTCTCAAAGGTATCAGAAGTGCCATGGTGGACAAGTTTGCTGTCGATGTAGAGTTTTACTCCGTTGACTTCCCCTGAAACAGGCTGCAAAGTCAGAAATGATGCGCTGAGCGTGGTATACGGCAGGTACACTTCCTTTTCAAAGCGAAAGAACATCACCTGCTCCGTAGATATCTCAGTATTATCAGTCAGGACAAGTACTATCCGCACATTCATGGCTGAACCTCCTCGGTTATGGCATCAGTGGTGATGAAGGTAAGTTCTGCCGCCAGCCAGCCCTCCTCCTTTTCCTCGGCGGTGAAGTTCTGGATAATGCAGCCTGTGAACCTGTAGCCCTGGTAGGAGAAGCTGAATGTGGCTCTTGTTCCCAGCATATCATGGAATACCGCCAGAGGCTTGATAGTACTCTCCTCTGAGTAGTACCTCAGACACAGGGTAACTTTCGAGGAGCGGCGGCAGTAGTTTGTTACTGCCATATTCCCGTTAACTGTCGGCTGTTCGGTGACGTTCATAACGCCGGAAGCCTTTATCTTGTCGCAGTAAAAAGCGTTTCCGCCTATGATGATAAGTTCCGGCTCTCTCTCTTTTATTGCTGACATTATTCCTCCTTTTCCGCCTTGTACATACCCTTTATGGTGAGTTCTGCGCAAATGGCGATACGGCTTATGCTGCCCACAGGCTTGACTGTAACGCTGGTGAGGAAATGGTCAAGGTCGGTAAGTGATGAAAGCCTTGTCATTATCTGCTCCTCGAAGTAGCTGTAGAGTTTGCTGAGGGGGCAGTTTTCCGGGGCTGTAACGGTCAGCTCCAGGCGCATAGTATACGGGATATATGCGGCAAACTGTGAGTATACCGGTCGTCCGGAGGTAAATCCGCTGAGTCCTGCTATGGTATAGAAACTGCCGCCCTTGCCGCTTACGGGCAGGGCATCGAAGGCGCTGTAGATATGGCGCACACCAGCGTCGCTAAGGCGCTTTATCACGTCATTTATTATATCTCTGAACATATTCTCACTCCTGTGCTGTACTGAAAAAGAAACTTCCGCCCACAAGTTCCCGGCAGAGTTCGTAGTACTCCGCAAGCAGCTTGCCGGAATAGGCTACAGCGGTATTTTTGCCCATATCAGGCAGTTTCCCGGCGAAGGTGTACTCCGGATCTCCGGAAGATGCTTTTATAAGCTGGAATCTGTGATTTGCAAGGGCGGCGCAGAGGTAGTCAAGTCTTACGTCAGCGTTATCAGCCTCCGGAAGAAGCATACTCTCCACCTCGCTTACCGCTGAGAGTATCAGCGGCAGGTACTTTTCCTCAGACTCCTCACCGGTGAACAGCCGGAACAGTGATCTTACGCTGTCAATGTTCATACTATCCCCCCTCAGACCTTGTAGCTGCCGTTGCCGGGAGCGGAGGTATCCTCGTCAGTAAGCTGAGGGGTGATACTTTCCGCAGCAAGGCGCTGGCATGACTTGCGCAGTTCTTCCAGTTCACCGGCAGTCTTACCCTTGCAGGCGATACTCATGGCGTTCACCGCAGCTTTTCCGCCGGTAAACCAGGCAAGACGGCGAAGTTCCCGGATAAGCTGGTGGGTGTCGTCAGGGGCGGCGTTTCCGGAGTGAGTGTCTGCGCAGTCGGTGAAATGCTTGGTAACTCCTGCACTTCTCTGCGCCGGGACTGCCACGAAACTCCATTCGTAAGCGTCGGTTATATCATCAAGGATAACGTGGCATACCTTACCGCCATAGGTCTTGCCTTTGATATGAGAACAGGGTGACTTTTCCCGGTCAGTGCCGCATATTGAGCATACCCTCTTAGCAGCAGCGCAGGAAATGCTCACCTCTTTCTTGATGCCGCCCTCTATCTCGGCAATGAGACTGCGGTTTTCTTCTGTGCGGACCATATACGCACTTGCTTTCAGGTACTTGTATGGTCTGCCGTCAGCAGTAAGGCGGGTATCGTCGGTGAGTACCTGGCAGTCGTAGATGCGGTAATTCTGATTTGCAGAAGCGGCATTATGGTCAGTGATACCGGTCTTACCCAGGAAAAGGGTACTGAGAGTTATCAGCGCCTCATCAGTAAAACGCTCGCCGTCACGGTCGATGTCGTTATCACAAAGAACAGCGGAGAAGGTGTACACCTCGTCCCCGGTAAGTTCTCTGCGGGTATAGCGGTTTATTTTATCAAGTTCAGCTTTCATAATATACAGGGGCAGCCCTTCCGAGCCGCCCCTCCTCCTTTCCGTAGAATTTATCATCTTCAGGAAGCGGTAATGGAAAGTGCCTTTACTGCATCTGGAGTAAGTTTGCGGAATCCGCAGGTAACAGATACGGTGATCTGGTCAAGCTGGCGCTCGATAAGCTTGTCAGTCTCCAGAACCAGGTCTGTGCTTGTGATGAACTCCAGAGCGAAGTCCTTGTCGATGCCGATGATAGTGTTATCGTCAGCGGCGGAGGTCTTTACCAGTTCTGCGCCGAAAGGAAGGATAAGTCTGCCGTCAGCGGTGGAGTTAGCTTCCTTCATCTCCTCCATTGCGGCAATAGCAGCGGCTACAGAGGGAGAAGCGATAACGGTGGTCATACCGAAGCAGTCGAAGCTGCCGTAAAGTCTTGCCAGGTCGGCGTAGGTGAGGGAAGTTGTGGTAATGGGAGTAGTACCAGTTTTGAGGACGGTGAAAGCCTCGCCCATTACTGCCGCAGCCAGCTTCATGCCGATGCTTCTGAGCATGATGCCGAAGGAGTCAAGGCGCTGTCTGCGTACTGCCTCATAGGAAGCGTTGATAAGTCTGCCGAACTTCTCCAGAGTGATAGCGTCAGTACCCTCGGTGATAGTTGCTGTGGGAAGCTGGACAGTCTGGGCAACAGATTCATACTCAGCAGTATCACTCAGCACGCAGCCGAGGTACTGACCGCTTTCGCTGATAGTCTTGACGGCGGTAACTGCGCCCA
>CAMOEP010000275.1 GCA_946612185.1 uncultured Ruminococcus sp. | reverse complement strand
ACTAATAATAAACAAAAAAAGTAACGTGCGACTTAAATAATTCCCCAAAAATAAATACTGCTGCATAGTTCTTTGTATCCCGGCTTGTTGACAAGCAGGGAGAAATATGGTAAAATAGCAATATAAAGGATAATGGAGGAGAATTTATGGGAAAGGAGCAGCTTCGGCAGCTGCGGAAGTATGGCAAGTACATCAGCGTCCCAAAAGGGGTAAGTATGTGGCCAATGCTTCGCAGCGGAAAAGATGCTGTGCTGATACGTTCCCTGAAACGCCCGCCGGCAAAGTACGATTTGGTACTTTATATCAAAGGAATAGAGCAGGGCGTTATTCACAGGGTACTCCGTCGGCGCAGAGATGACTATATCATCATCGGAGATAATTGCTGGCAGTACGAGTATGTCAAGCCGGAAAAAATAGTTGGGATCGTTACGGAATTCTGCCGTCGTGGGAAATGGCATAAGACAAGCGAACCCCTTTACCAGCTTTATGTACATATATGGATGGACTTTCTCGGAATAAAGCGCCCGCTTTTTTATGCTCGTGACAAGTTTCATTCAATTGCGGCAAAGTCTGTCCGGAATATGGAAAAATATCTTAAATAGTACATCGAAAAGACCAGCCAGAAATGGCAGGTCTTTTGTATTTCTGGGAAATTTGACATCACTGCTGAAATATGTTAAAATAGCAATATAATAAACTATTGGGATTTGCAGGAGGAATATTTATGGCAAAAATCAAAGTAAATGGCAATGCAAAAAAAGAGTATACTGTTGATGTTTTTAAGATAATGCTGATTATTAATGCTAACGGTTCTTCAACAGGCAGTGCGTCAACTCTTGGCGAGCAAAGGACTGAGAAACTGCTGAGCATGATGAAAAATGAACTGAATATCACTCCCGATAAACTGGTTATGAATAACATCTTTGTGCGCCAGTCCCATTCATCTAATTCAGCAAATTATGAGTATTGCCGTACAATGTCAGTTAAGATAGAAGCAGACATGGGCGCTTTGCAGCATATAATTAAAACTATCGAAAAGCTGGACGGCGTAAGCTATTCGCTTGATTCGACTGTCAGCGATATTGTGGAAAAGGAACGGGAAGTATTGAAGCTTGCAATCGAGGATTCACGGCAGAAAGCGGAGATGATAGCCGAGGCGATGGGGCAGAAGATAACCGGTTCAGAGGAAGTGAACTTCGAGTTTCCTGAGGATATAACCACAGCAGCAGGAATGGTTCGCTGCGGAAACGCACCTGATGAAAGTCTGGCATCACAGATAGGAAAACCCGTCTTCTACATTTCAAAAGAGATAAACATAATCTGGAATGCGGAGTAAGTATAATTCTTGACAATCTCAGGCTAAAAAAGTATAATGTTTTTATCATACTAAAATGGAGGGTGTGGTTATAATGGGAAAATTTGTGATAAAGGTTTCCGGAAACGGCTTTTCATACAGTCTGAAAGCCGGAAACGGCGAGACTATTGCGGTAAGCAGCAAAAATCAGCCGGATATTGAGACTTTGAAAGCGATAATCGCTGATATAATAAACTATGCACCCGATGCGCCGGTGGAAGACCAGACGGTTGCAAATTTCAAGCCGGAAGCCGGGGCAAAGTTCGAGCTTTACAAGGATAAGGCAGAGGAATTCCGTTTCCGCCTGAAAAATGCAAAAGGCGAGATACTCGGAGTAAGCGAGGGCTATGTGAAAAAGGATAGCTGCAAGAACGGCATAAAAAGCGTCCGCAGAAATGCTGTAAATTCGCCGGTAATAGAGCCGGAAGGGTGAATGTATGACACTGACTGTAAAAAAGGTAATGAAGGGGAAGTATTACCTTAACGCAACTGAACGAGCGATGCGAAGAGTGCCTTATGAAGTAGGGGGTGTATTTTGTTGGATAATTATTATTACAACTATAAATACATTCAAGTATGGAATAAAATGGCTTTTAAACGAACTGAATAACCCTATGAATTTGATTATAGTCTTTTTCTTAGGCTTTTTTCTGCTTATAGCTGGCTGTGAGTATCTAAGTGGTATTATCTACATAAAGCAGTTTAACAATGCATATAAAAACGGCATACGATATATAGGCTGTCCTGTGATAGGCTATACCCAAAGACAGTATGGAAGATATAGTTATATTTATCGTGCATTGGTTCATATAAATGATGACGTTGAAGTATACACTCCTGCATATGATAGGTTCAGTGATTATGATAATTATTGCGATGTGTATTACTACAAGAAAAAGTACTATTTTTGCTTGTTCAGAAGCAATAAATAATAAAACAGATAATTTATGAGGTATGAAAGATGAAAAGCAAAATAGCGGCTGCCTCAATAGATATTATTGCATATCTGGTTAATGACCTGCTTGGGTGGTTCATAATTATACTTTTCGATTCGATCGGCGATGACTGCAAGTTTCAGAACCCAACATTACACTGGTGTATTCTTGTGTGTGGTTTTATTCATATCATTGTAAGTATACTTTGCAGCCTTTTCTTTTATAAAAAAGTGAGAACAAGATACCATGTTAAAATAGGTAAAAAACTTCTCTGTTATAATATAATAATGACATTGATACCTTATTTGTATCTGCTGTTTGTGCAGCTGATCGTATAGCGGCGTGAACTCATATTAAATATATATTTGAAATATAGCTTTTACCCCTTGAAAAAAAGGGGAAAAGTGGTATAATATAAGTATACAATAATTATCTGCATACCATGCAGAGACAGGAGGAAAGTATGGCAAATCAGCTTTGTATTGTCCTGGACTTCGGCGGACAGTATAACCAGCTTATCGCAAGACGTGTCCGTGAGTGCGGCGTGTACTGCGAGATCAGAAGCTACACTACACCTATCGAGGAATTAAAGACGCTCAAGCCCACCGGTATCATATTCACCGGCGGCCCTAACAGCGTCTATGACCCTGAGTCTCCCCATATCTCAGAGGAGATATTCAGCCTGGGTATCCCGATCCTCGGCATATGCTACGGCTGCCAGCTTATGGCGTATACCCTGGGCGGCAAGGTGGATAGCTGCGAGAAAAGCGAGTACGGCAAGATAGAGGTATGTCACAGCGGCGGTACTCTCTTTAAGAACGTTCCCGAAAACAGCGTAGTATGGATGAGCCATACCGACTTCGTAAGCCAGCTTCCTGAGGACTTCACCGTAACTGCTAAGTCCGCTGACTGCCCCGCTGCTGCTTTCGAGAACTCTGACAAGAAGCTGTATGCAGTTCAGTTCCACCCGGAAGTTACTCACAGTGAGTACGGCAAGAAAGTCCTCAGAAACTTCCTCTTTGATGCCTGCGGATTTACAGGCGACTGGGTAATGGACGACTTCATCGAAACTACCGTTGCAAAGCTCCGTGAGCAGATAGGCGACAAGCAGGTTATCCTCGGACTTTCCGGCGGCGTTGACTCCTCCGTTGCAGCAGGTCTTCTCAGCCGTGCAGTAGGAAAACAGCTTACCTGCGTTTTCGTTGACCAGGGTCTTATGCGTAAGGACGAGGGCGACTTCGTTGAGCAGACCTTTACAAGCCTTTTCGATATGAACTTCGTCCGTGTAAACTGCAAGGATAAGTTCCTGGCTGCACTCAAGGGCGTTACCGATCCTGAGCAGAAGCGTAAGATAATAGGCGACCAGTTCTACAAGGTATTCTGGGACAAGATCAGAGAGCAGGGCGAAAGCGGCTTCTTCGCTCAGGGTACTATCTACCCCGACCGTATCGAGTCCGGAAAGGGCAATAAAGCCGGTCACGGCAGCACTGACGTTATCAAGACACACCACAATATGGTAAAAATGCCCGACGATATCAAGTTCGACGGAATCATTGAGCCTCTTGGCGACCTTTTCAAGGACGAGGTAAGAGCAGT
>CAMOEP010000274.1 GCA_946612185.1 uncultured Ruminococcus sp. | reverse complement strand
TGAAAATGACCGGCATCGACTACGATGAAGGCCCTGGAGTTGGCGGCGAGCATGGCCCTTATATCCAGAGCCAGAGACTTCCCATATACAAAGAGTACGCCGAAAAACTCATCGCCAGCGGTCACGCTTACTACTGCTTCTGCACTCCTGAGCGCCTTGAGTCACTGAAAGACGATAAGGGCATCGGCGGTTACGACGGTCATTGCCGTGACCTGTCCCCTGAGGAAGTAAAGAAGAACCTGGAAGCTGGTATCCCCTACGTTATCCGCCAGAAGATGCCTCTTACCGGCACTACTTCCTACGTTGACCATGTTTATGGCGAGGTAACTATCGACAACAGCGAGCTTCGTGACCAGATCATGATAAAGGCTGACGGCTACCCTACATACAACTTCTGCCACGTTATCGACGACTACCTTATGGGCGTAACTCACGTTGTAAGAGGTAACGAGTACCTTACTTCTACTCCTAAGTACTGCCTGCTGTACGATGCATTCGGCTGGGAGCGTCCGGAGTACGTTCACCTGCCCCTGCTTATGGGTAAGGACGCTGAGGGCAACGTTTCAAAGCTGTCAAAGCGTCATGGTGCAGTAAGTTTCCAGGACTTAGTGAAGGACGGCTATCTGCCCGAAGCTATCGTTAACTATATCGCTCTGCTTGGCTGGTGTCCCAAGGACAGCAACGAGGAGTTCTTCACAATGGACGAACTCAAGAAGGCTTTCTCAATGGATGGACTTAGCAAGTCACCGGCTGTATTCGACTATGAGAAGCTGAAATGGTTCAACTCTGAGTACATCAAGAAGCTGCCTGCTGAGGTGTTCGCAGAGAGAGCAGTACCTATCCTCAGTGAGGTATGCGCTGACTATATCAACAAGGAAAAGCTTGCTGAACTTGTCCACACCCGTATTTCCGCATTCTGCGAGATAAAGGATATGGTAAGATTCGTAACAGAGCGCCTTGATATGGACAGTTCACTTTACACCAACAAGAAGAACAAGACCACTCCTGAAAACTGCAAGGAAGTACTGGTTGACTGCCTGCCTATACTGGAAGGGGCTGAAAGCTGGGATAATGACACCCTGTTTGCGCTTCTGAAAGAGTACGCAGCATCTAAGGAGAAGAAGGCAGGCGCAGTAATGTGGGCTATCAGAATTGCCGTAGCACGTCAGGGCATCACACCCGGCGGTGCGACCGAACTTATGGAGGTATTCGGCAAGGAGGAGACTATCTCCCGCATCAAGCAGGCTATCGAAGAACTTTGATCCAATGCGTAATTTGTAATGCGTAATTATAATGCCTGATTTCACAGGTAAATGAAAACCGTCCGGTTTATGTACAATGTACTGAACCGGACGGTCTTTTTGTATGATTTGCGGCGGTAAACTTCCGCCATTAAAATAGTCAGACGCAATTACGCATTACGCATTACGAATTACGCATTGCTCTTAAAGTCTTGCTTTGAAGTTTTCATAGCCGAACTTCTTGATTACGGAGAAGCTGCCGTCGGTGTCACGGAGAAGTATTGAGGGCAGGGGCATACCGTTGAAGGTATTGTTCTTGACCATTGAGTATATTGCCATATCGCCAAAAATCAGCCTGTCACCGATATTCAGCGGCTTGTCAAAGGAGTACTCGCTTATCATATCCCCGGAAAGGCAGGTCTGCGAACCAAGACGGTAAGTGTACGCCTTTTCGCCGGCTTCACCTGAATCCATAAGCGGTGGACGATAGGGCATTTCCAGCACGTCAGGCATATGGCAGGCAGCGGAGGTGTCAATGATAGCCGTGGGAATGTCGCACTGTATTATGTCCAGCACCTCAGTAACAAGGTATCCCGCATTAAGCGCAACAGCCTCGCCGGGTTCAAGGTAAACCTCCAGCCCGAATTCCTCCTGCAAGCGCTTTATACATTTTTCAAGACGTGGAATGTCGTAGTCCGCACGGGTTATATGATGACCGCCGCCCAGGTTTATCCACTCCATTTTTTTCAGAACGTCACCGAATTTCTCGATAACGCAGTTCAGAGTGGACTCCAGGTCGTCGGAGTTCTGTTCGCAGAGAGTGTGGAAGTGCAGACCGGTAACGCCCTCCAGGTCGCTGGTGTCGAAGTCTTTCAGGCGTATTCCCAGACGTGAACGGGGCGAGCAGGGGTCGTATATCTCATGCCCCTCCTGTGTGGAAAACTCAGGGTTTACACGCAGTCCGATCTTCTTACCGGCTTTGAGAACTCTGTCACGATACCGGCGCATCTGACCGAATGAGTTGAATATGATATGCCCGCAAAGGCTGATTATCTCATCTATTTCGGACTCTCTGTAGCCGGCGCAGAAAACGTGGTTTTCCTTGCCCATTTCCTCAGCACCCAGCTTTGCCTCGAAAAGACCGCTGCACGCCGTACCGCTGAGGTACTGCCCGATGAAGGGGTAGAGAGCATAGCAGGAGAAAGCTTTCTGGGCGAGGAGTATCTTACAGCCCGTGCGCTTCTGAACGCCGCTGAGTATTTCCAGATTATTCCGCAGCTTCTCCTTGTCGATAATATAACATGGAGTTTGCAGATTTAAAGTATCAAACATTTTTGTCACCTCTTAATAAATTATTAACTTTACAAAAAACTCTTGAATTTACGATAACTTTGGTATATAATTGATATATTAGATTCAGGAGGGAATATTATGAATATACAATCGATTATTGTCACAAACGGTATCGGCTGTACTATCCTCGCAGTTCTTCTGATAAGCAGTAACCTTGTCCGGCAAAGGCGGCAGACTCTCGACAGGCTGTTTTCGCTGATGATAGCTCTGACGGGGAGTGCCTGTATAGTTGAGACTATTACGTTTATCCTTGACGGAGTGAGTTTTCCGTATGCAAAAGCAATTGATATTATACTGAATTCCTGGCTATATTTCGCCAATCTGGTTACTTCGTTCACTTGGTGGGTATATGTTGACTACCGGCTTTTCCGGAGTGAGAAGCGTCTGAGGACGATTTACCCGAAGCTTGCGATACCGTCAGTCATATGCAACCTGCTTCTTGTGGTGAACCCGTGGACGGAGTGGTTTTTCCGTATTGACGATGAGATGTGCTATCAGCGCTGCCCGATGGGGTATATTTACTATGCGGTAACGCTTTACCACCTTTTCGGAAGTCTGGGGACTCAGCATATCTACTACAGGCGCTATGGAAAGACCAAGTTTTTCCCGATATTCATGTTCCTTGCGCCGATATTCCTGGGAACTATATTGCAGATGTTTGTGTATGGCATATCTCTGGCATGGTGTGCGGTAAGCGTGGGACTGGTAGGTATCTATATGAGTTTGCAGAATGAGCTGTCGTTCATTGATCCGCTTACTAAGCTGTATAACCGCAATTACCTTACCCATGTTCTGAGGCATATCAGCAGCGGCAACAAAATGGCAGCGGGTATAATGATAGACCTTGATTATTTCAAGTCCATAAACGATACCTTTGGTCACTCAGTAGGCGATGAAGCGCTTGTGGACGCAGCAATGATAATCCGCAAGTCAGTGCCGGACGATGCAATATCGTTCAGGTACGCAGGCGACGAGTTCATAGTAATAATACGGACTGGCGGCGAGAAGGAGATAGATGATATGATCGGAATGATAAGGAATACCCTTGGGCATTTCAATGAAAGCCACGAAAGGGAGTACACCCTGTCATTCTCTATAGGATATAGTATCTACGACCCCGACTTAGGCGATGCTGACGGCTTCATGCACCAGATGGACGAGAATATGTACCAGGAAAAACGCACCAAACATACCCGCAGCACCACCCCGACCATCGTGACCGATATGTAAGTTTTCCGCCTCTCCTGGGGGGAAACCTTTCTGAAGAAAGGTTCTCCCCCCAGACCCCCTTTCCAAAG
>CAMOEP010000273.1 GCA_946612185.1 uncultured Ruminococcus sp. | reverse complement strand
TATCCGTAAGCGTCCATCCAGCAGGCGGATATTACCGTACCCGCAGCAGCCGCATAGATGTTTGAGCCCTCAGGTGCAGGAATATCCGCACCATTATGATATCCGGAAACATTATATACATTTCTCAGTTCATTGAAGTATGTAGAGATCTGTGTGTAAGCGCTGTCCACAGGCCATGAAGCCGCCTGTGCGCTGATAGCGGAAATCTGCACAGAAAAAACTGTCACAGCAGCAAACACAAAAGCCGCTGCCTTTTTAATTGCCTTAATCATCGTTTATACACTCCTTTGCATATCCGTCTGTAATTTTTCTGTAACCCATGATGTGCGCCCTGACTCTCCTGCCGTCAGTTACGGCAATGCAGCACGCCTGAAATACGGTATATTCCCAAATGTCTGTAAAATACCGCCTAAACGTAATACTAACACATTAGTTACAAAAAGTCAAGTTTGTAACTGAAACATTTCAAAAGACTACGAATCCCACAATTTCCGAAGATATTTTTTGTAAGATTTAAACATCATTCTGTAACTTAATTGTAATAACAATTTCGTCCCCTTCCTGAAAAAGCGTACAATCTGTGAACAGATTGAGGCAACACCGCACAGAGATTGTGGTGCAGATGCGCAGTCAGATTTTTCGGCAGATTGTGCATAAATTTCGCAGGCATACTGACGTATGTCAAGAAATTTGTGTGCAAGATGCCGGAAAATATGCAAGCAGATGTGCCACAAAGCCGTCAGGCGGTCTTTGTGCGGTGTTGCCTTGAGTATATCGCCCAAAAATCCAGGTACAATTACAGCATTATGCCCATTTTTTTCAAATTGCTTGCTTTTTTATGAGTAATGTGCTATAATATTTGTGAATAAATTGCTACGACACTGTGCATCAATTTCCGGCATTGCCACAAAATTTAACTTACACGGAGATATACCATGAATATTGAAGTAACAAGAATAAATGAAGCTGTTGAGTCCGACCCGGCTGCATTTGTAAAGCAGGTCAACAGTGAGTATCAGTTCAAACTGCATAAAATTGCTGAATCGATCATACAAAACCGCAGCACACGCCCTGTTATACTTCTTTCCGGTCCGTCTGGTTCAGGCAAGACGACCACTGCCCTGATGATAGAAAAGATACTTGATGAGGCTGGCTGTGAATGCCATACTATCTCAATGGATAACTACTTCGCTCCCCTTTCCGCACAGGAAAAACTGATGGCTGCTGAAGGCAAAATGGATCTTGAATCACCGCTGAGAATAGATTCTGAGCTGCTGAACGAGCAGATCGCTGCTATATCTGAATGCCGTGAGGTGGAAATACCCAAATACAATTTTGCAGATTCTACCCGTGAGCATTCCGGCAATTTTCTCAAAAGGAAAAAGGACGAACTCGTAATTTTTGAGGGTATCCATGCCCTTAATCCGGAGGTCATCACCGTTCCTGACGAACGGCTCTGCAAACTCTATGTCAGCGTCCGCACAAGAGTCACCAGCAATGATATTATCCTACACCCATCAAAGGTGCGGCTTCTCAGACGCATGATAAGAGACAGCAGCTTCCGCAAGCGCTCACTGACAGAGACACTGAAAATGTTTCCAAGCGTTGAGGCTGGCGAGAATAAATACATCATGCCCTATAAGCACCGTTCCGACTTTGATATTGATACCTTTATGAGCTATGAGCTGAGCCTCTACCGCAACGATCTGCTCTGGCAGCTTCGTGAAATGGAGGACTGCCCTGAACTCCAGGACGTAACAAAGGTACTCGAATCACTCACGCCCCTTCACAAAAAGGACGTTACCCCCGATTCACTGGTATGCGAATTCGTGGGCAACGGCCAGTTCAAATACTGATATAGAGAGGAAAGATAAATATGGGATACAATGAGATTCTTGATGAGCTTATCACCAAGCTCGACACACTTCTCAGCACTCAGCGCAATGTGTTCGCAAGGGATATGAACACTGACGGCATCAAAGCTGTTGACGAACTGCTTGAGCGCATCAAAGCAAACGAGGATAAGGATAAGAAAATCGTTTCCGTTCCCCAGTTCATCGGCTATGATAACTCAAACCGCCCGGTATATACCTATTCACAGATGAAGCTGCTGGGACATGACCCTACAGGTCAGCCTGTATTCATTCCCTATGCAGGACAGACTTTGCCGCCTACAGATATGGCTTTCAGCGCTCCTGACGGCAGACTTACTCCCGGTCAGAAGATAGCCGCCGCATTTGCTGCAAAAGCTGCTAATGAGCCGATCAAGGCAAATATCTCACAGATCGCTACCCACCAGCACAACCGTTCAACTGCACAGGCTTTCATCTCAGCTATCTCAGAATCAAAGGAGCATAAGGACGAATCACTGACAGAGACACAGGGTCTGCATACACGCACCAAAGTACATAACTCTGTTGAGGACGTTCTCTCTGAACTGGGCGACAATTCCGCCAAGAAGCGTGCTGAGGAGATACAGCGCTCAACACCTACATATGAGGAATACAGACCCTCTGAGCAGACTTCACGCCCTGCCCCAAGAAGACGCACTGTACAGAGTTCTGAAAGCGCCCTTACCTCCATGCCCATGTCAAAGGCTGAGATAAAGGCTAAGAAAAAGCAGGAGAAGATCGACGCTAAATTCCATAGAGATATGCAGAAGCGTGGTCTGAAGTGATCTGCCTGAACTAATAAGAAAAATGGAGTACCATATGTAAGTGGTACTCCTTTTTTGTAACAAAAACGCCTGCCAGGGAAACCAGCAGGCGCATATTTTTGCGAATTATTCAGCAATACCGGATACTGTGAAGTTTACCTCCACCTTTGTCCAGCCGCTTGCAAATGCCTCAGGATCAATGATCTGGGGTGAGTACTCAGAAACAGCACCTACCTCATTGCCGTCTGCATCATACAGATTGCCGTCAGGAGTTCTTGCGTCCTCAGAAGGCTTTGTAACGTACTTGTTGTAGATATTACTTCTTGTCTCGATAGCATCATCAGAGGAAGTGTAGTTCTTTGCTGTCATAGGAACCTCTTTGCCATCGATAGTGATAGAGTTGATAGTGATAACAGCGCCGGGGAACTTATTCTCGCCGTCCTTTATCATTACTGACATGAACTCCAGACCGCTGGGAACGTACTCTCCGTTTGCATCGCCTGTAACGTCATAGCGGAAACCATTTGTATCAGCATTTACGCTTACAGTGTAGTCGCCATTGCCTGTGATCGGAACAACGCCTGCATCATATGTGAGCAGGTCAGCATCTGTGCCCCAGTACTGAACATACCACTGACCGTCAACTATAGCCAGGTATGCATCGCCAGACTGAGCTGCTACAGCGTCCTCAAACTCAACATCATCAGCGATAGCAACAGGAACATCTTCCTCAGATGCAGCCTCTGTTGCTGCCTCAGATGCAGCCTCAGTAGTTGCTTCAGTTGCTGCCTCTGTGGTTGCCTCAGTAGCAGGCTCAGATGATGACGATGATGACGCACCGCCGCCGCATGATACTAATGTTCCGCAGATCATAGCGGAGAAAAGAAATGCAGATATTACTTTTTTCATTATGTATACCTCTTTCTGGTAGTTTTTTCGCCGCCCGCCTCTGAGCAGCTCCGGATGCGGATTTTCTGAGAGGGTCTCCGCATTCGCCGTTAATATAATAATACACAATTACCGCATTTATTTCAAGATGCTTAATAAACAAACTTTGCACCGTCTTTTTTTGGCGAATTGTACAACATATCCTTAAATTATGACAATTTCGCCCCCTCTGTAATCAATTATTAACAAACATTCAAGTTTTCCTGAGGCTGGCATTCTGGCTGTAGGAATATCTCAGGGTGACAGCATTTACTTTTTTTGAGGATTATTTATGCCGCCAGTTTGTTTTT
>CAMOEP010000272.1 GCA_946612185.1 uncultured Ruminococcus sp. | reverse complement strand
AGGACACGAACCGGAGATAGTTCTCGTCATAGACCATGTCCATTTCCCCGTAGGACAGCGTGATATAGCCGGATATTCGTTCCCCGGCGTGGAGCATGGAAAGGTAGACCGATTCAGGTTCATCACCCAGAAAGCCGCTCACCCGGCTCAGCGGAAAAGGTTCGCCGGAACATATGACAGGTTCTCCCCATTCCCCGGTATATCCGCATAAACGGACGCTATCGGCGTTTCCGGAAGCAGTTTTTTCCCCGGCACGATTCAGGTAGTCCTCCGTCAGATAGACCCGGATGGACTTCGCCTGGTAAATAATATAACAATGGCTCAGGGCACGGCACAGCAGGTCGTCAAGGTCAGATGCGCCGGAAAGGTCGTATCCCATATCATCGCAGAAAACCTCCTCCTCCCACATCTTCGGGCGAGCGTTATTCTGGCGCATTAGTGCCTGGTTCGCAGGAATTGTCTTGCAGCCGCAGGAACTACCCACAACAAAGCCTGTGTCCGGCCGAACCACTTTCCGGCAGAGCCGACCGGTGATGTTCCGGTAAAGCCGCCGGAAAGCGTCCGCTCCAAGCTGGTACTGATTTCGGACATAGGTGGTCAGGGTAACGTCGAGGTTTGCGGAGAACGGGAAGCCGTCGTAGCCAGTGACTGCCACGTCCTCCGGAACTCTGATGCCTGCTCCGATAAGGCACTTTATCAGCGAAACCGCCATCATGTCATTTCCGCAGACTATGGCTTCCGGCAGGGGCATTTCCCCGGAGATAAGCCTGCCTGCAAGCCGTTCGGCGGAATCCACCCAGAACGTGCCGTACTCCCAGCAGCTTTCGTCGCAGGGAAGGGAGTACTTCGCCATAACGTCCAGGAACGCTCTCAGCCGGGTCTGCGCCTGGAAAAACTGTTCCGGCCCGGTGATGCAGTAGATGCGCTGGCAGCCGTGAACCTGCACCAGATGCTCCACCACCTTGCTGAAGTCGTAGTAATCGTCGTACTGAGTGCAGTCGAAAAGCTGGCTGTCATTCTCGTCAACGGTCATAACGAACCTGTCCGACCCGGCAAGCCGTTTTTCCAGTTCAGCTATTATTTCACCGCCCATCGTGGCATCGTCCCTGATGTAGAGAAAGCCGTCAAATTCCCCGGAATCAATAAGCTGATACAGCCTGCGCTCGGTGTCGGCGTGAACTCCGGGCTTGCGTGTGAAATGGGCAAGGGGCGCAAGGACTGTAACATTGCAGCCGCACTCCTGTGCTTGTTTCAAAGCGCCCCGGACAATGCTCCGGATATGATCCCTTGTAAGGACTGCGGCGACAATGCCGATATGCAGCCTTTTCTCCATATTCTCCACCTCCTCTGCACTTATTCTCTATGTATTATAGCATACTTTTTTCAATATTTCAACTCTATTTTACAGTTAATTCTTTATTTTATTGCCAAAAAAGTTTTTGAATGTGTCCTATATTCTATTGACTTTGACAATGTGTTGGTATACAATAGTATGTAGTTAAGTTCGGATATTTCACAAATATACCGGACGTTCATATTTCAGCCAGACCGTTTCCGTCTGCACCTTGAGAACCGGCGGCTGAACGTATTCCTTTGTATCTGTCGGGGGACAGATCAGACTCAGCCATATCCAACATAGGCATTTCTGGATATGGCTTTCACTTAATCCAGGGGGATGTTTCAATGAAAAAAAGAATTACGGCTGCACTTTCCTGTGCGGCTATGGCGGCTTCAATGCTGACACTTCTGCCAGCCAATGCCGCTGATGAGGAGTATCTTATCCGTGACAAATGGGGCTACTGCACCAGCGCAAATTACGCTGAGTCAGAGCATTTCGTCATTTTCTACGGCAACAACGACACAACCGGCAAAGTCAACGACGCTTTCCTTAAACGAAATCTGGAGGACTATGAGAAACTCTGGAAATGCTACGGCGAATACCTCGGCATGGAGAATATGAACGTTGACATCTACGGCAGAAGTCAGCAGAAGTACAAGACCAATATCTATCTGACGTATACCGGTCTTGACCAGTACCCGGACGGCTGGGCTTTCATGAGTGCCGAGGACGGCTACGGTATCGAGATAATCAGCCCGGAGGCTATGCTGGACGACCTTACTATCGCCCATGAGTTCGGTCACGTTGTTACCATGCAGCAGAAAGCCTGGGTCGATCAGGATATCACCGGCGCTTGGTGGGAGCCTCTCGCAAACTGGTTCAGGGAAATGTACCTGGGCAGCGATTACTATACCGGCAACACTCAGACCTGCTGGTTCGAGCCTTATATCCGCAATCTCAGCCTTACCCTGCCCCACGGCAGAAATTACTATGAGGTGTGGCCGTTCCTGGTGTACATCTCCTATAATCCGGACAACCTGCCTGGTCTGGGTATTGATGCGGTAAAGCGCATTATCTCCGAGGCAAAGCCAAATGAGTACCCGTTCGACACTATCACCCGACTTTTCGGAACTGACGCTCAGACCGTTTTCGGCAACTACGCAAAGCGCATGGCTACTTTCGACTTCGGCGCTCAGAACGCTTACAAGTCCAAACTCAACGATAAACTGAGTAATTCGCCGTACTACTGGAATCTTATCTACACCGTTCCGGAGGAGGGCGCTGACGGCTGGCTGCACTCCCCCCTTTCCCAGTCGCCTATGCAGTCGGGTATCAATATTATCCCGCTGACCATTTCCGGAGATCACATATCTGCACAGATAAAGGGGCTTTCCGATGACCCCAATGCCGCTTGGCAGGCTTGCATTGTTACCGTTGACAGCGCAGGGAACGAGTCCTACTCCGACCTTTTCGGCAGCGGCGAGAATATGACCGTTTCCGCCGAGGGTGCAGTAAGTGCGTACCTGACCATTTCAGCTATGCCAAACGAGCTTTATAAGGTGAACGCTTTCCACAAGGACAACGTTTCCTCCTATAAGAACGGTGACGAGCGCAGACGTTATCCCTACGAGGTGAAACTGGAAGGCGCTCAGGTTCAGCAGACTGGCGGCTACTCAAAGGGTGCAGGTCATATCCACCCCAACGGCGGCGGCTGGGTAGATGATTCTGCTTCCGTTGCAGACTCGGTATACGTTGCTCCAAATGCTATGGTTCTGGGAAATGCGAACCTTTCCGGCAATGTTCGTGTTGAGGACTACGCTATAGTTGCCGGCAGCACCAAAGTCACCGACAACGCTGTTATCTGCGGTCATGCGGTTGTTGACGGCGGCGGTATGATCTACGATAACGGCTGGAAGTTCGGAAGCGTCACCGTCAGCGGAAATGCTGTCATCGGCGGCAGCGCTGTTGTATCAAACTCCTGCACAGTTTCCGGCAATGCTAAAGTGCTCCAGAACGCTTACCTGGCGGAAGCTGTTACCGTTACCGACAATGCGGTAGTCAAGGGTATGGCTTACGTCTACGGCAAGGCTAACTACTCCGGCAGCGCTATCCTCGACGGCGACTACTGCAATGAACAGACCAAAAACAGCGGCGTTGGATTCGGCTGGCTGGACGACTACGGCTGGCACGCAACTCAGGACGGCTATATCGCTTCCTACGACTTCTCCGACTGCTCCGGCAACTGGGCAAAGGACACCTACGCTGTAACTGATGCCCTTATCTCCGGCGCTGAGTACCAGTCCGAGAGAACCAGCGCCAACGGCGTTGTCAGCTTCTCAGGCGGTGAGGACTGCGTGGTGCTGGACAGCGATGTCTTCCGCTCAAAGGACATTCAGATAAGCCTTGCTGCACTCTGGAAGGGCGGTGCTGACGGACAGGAAATTATTCGCATAGGCGGCGAAAATTCCTACATCTCACTCACTCCCTCAAACGCTGACGGAGTAGCCGCACTTACCATTACCGACGGCAATACCGTTGAAAACGTTACCGCTTCTGCTCCCCTTGAAAAGGGCGTATGGAG
>CAMOEP010000271.1 GCA_946612185.1 uncultured Ruminococcus sp. | reverse complement strand
TTATCAGTAAGTGATGTTACGATATTTCCAAATGCTGCACCGATGATAACACCAATAGCCATATCCATAACGTTGCCTTTAAGTGCGAACGCTTTGAATTCCTCTAAAAACTTCTTCAAATTTATACCTCTCCTTTCTTTATTATTCCCCGCCGGGCAGCGGAGTTTCTATTCAAACCTTAGGAAGTGATGGTATCTCTATATTGTCCTCCCTGGAGGTTTTCTTAGCTTTCATATATTCCGGCAGCTCGATAAGATCGAGTTCGGACTGATAGGGGTTTCTTTTCTTTGGCATTGCCTCTACTGCATGGTCTGCCTCACCCATTATAGCACTTCTATGCTCAGGTATGTACACTTCCAGGTCGCTTGCATCAACGGTATCAGTACCACTCATAGAGATGCGTGAGCGCATATGTATGTTCTGTGACAGTCTGCTTGCATCCACCTCTGAGGTAACGCCCATTTTGTCCTGGGAATGACCTGTGCTGTGTGCCTGGAGGTCGTCTGCATTGACCTGTTCAGTAGCACGCATATAGAACTTATTGAATTTTGCGGCATCATTGGGGTTCAGATCAGCAGCGTTAACAAGGGGAGTATCTCCCATATAGTCACGCTTTTTCTTCTCTGCACGCTTGAGCCTTGAAAGGTCAAGTCCATCTGTAGAGAGATCGCCCATACCGTCACCGCCGCCGCTGTGCTTGGATTTACCGAAGAAATCGTCAGCATCGGGCATATCGTGGTGCTTATCCTTTTTGCCGTCGTCGAAGAAATCCCAGAATTCAGCCTTTTCGTCCTTCTTGGGCTTTACAGGCTCTATGGGGGCAAGGTCGGGGATACCGCTGTTATTGCCGGAAGGCATAGCTGTGCCAAGCATACCGCTGTCGGGTGTACCAGGCTGAGGCTGACCGAAGATCGGTTTTCCGGACTGGTCGAAACCGATGACCTGGGGCTGCATATAGACTACCTGCTGACCGGGCTGACCGAAAACGGGCGCACCGGTACTATCATAGCCGATTATCTGGGGCTGGGTATACATCATCTGCTGACCGGGCTGACCGAATACAGGGGCACCGGTCTTGTCATATCCTACAAGCTGAGGCGGCGGCATCATCTGCTGCTGACCAGGCTGACCGTAAATAGGCACACCGGTCTTGTCATAGCCGATTATCTGAGCCTGCGGATAGCCCATCTGCTGAGCGCCGTAGTTCTGTGCAGGCATACCTGTGCCAAACTGCTGGTGGTTAGCGGGCATATTTCCCGGATACTGGTTTCCATAGCCCATAGGCGGCTGACCGTAACCCTGATTCATGTAACCCTGCGGAGGCTGCTGCATAGGCTGCTGACCGAAAGCGCCCGGATAGGGCTGCTGCGGCATCTGTCTGGGGTAGCCGGGGTAAGCGGGCTGCTGAGGCTGTCTGGGGATATTATTATGCTGCTGAAAATGTTCCTGTCTGGGCATACCCTGATTTGCAAAAGACGGCAGTTCAGGAATATCATCATCTTCGTCCTCATCAACAGGGGTATTGTCTATAGTTTTCGGCGGTGGCAGCGGTGATGCGCCAGGGGCACCGAAACCCGCTGTATCGGGTTCATCAAACATACTGAAATCAAACTCCTCATCACTATCATTAAGCTCGTCGGAAGTGTAGAAATCAGAGGAATCTTCAGCTACAGGTCTGTCGCTTATGCAGAACACGCCTGTACCCATAGTGAATCCGGAGTGATGCCCATTGGCAAACTCCTCCTCTGTATGATAGCCGCCCATATCGACGGACTCATAAGTTACCTCAGAGGGATCATCAAGAGTACTGCCGCACTTAACACAGAATCTGAAACCATCTTCATTGGCTTTACCACAAGTCGGACAGATCATAAATAATCACACTCCTTTTCTTTTCCTCTCAGCGCAGGCATACATTCATATCCCCTGCCTAAAGGGGACAGCGATGTTTAGGAAGACCTGAGTATATGCCTGATATGATACACTCTCATATATATTTATTATAGCATTCGCCGCAATTATTTGCAAGGGATTTTAAAAAGATTGTGCATATCAGTGCTAAATATACCATTTTATTTGTACACATTTGACCTTGTTGCCAATTTAAATGCCAATCCTTTGTATACTATGCACAATTATTCTGGAATTTGTCGATATATATATTATATACAGCACGGGTTCACAACAGGCTGTGTTTTTAGGCGCAAATGCACAATTTATGGCTAAATTTCGACTAAATTAATCAAATTGTGTCCGTTTTTTGAAAATTCATGCCCGGACTTGCTATTTTGTCATATTTGTGGTATAATAAAATGGTGCAGAATTACTGGCATATATTTCTGTGACTTTCTTTTCGTTTACTATTGCCGGACTTGACCGGCGGAATGGAGTTGAACAATGCCTAAGAATAAGATAAGCAAGGAAAAAAGCCTGCGGCGAACTAAACGTCTGGCGGATATAGCAGTCAGTCTGTGTCTCGTGGGCGCTCTGGGACTTATTGTCAAGGGAGTTGTTGAGCGTTCCTCTACGCTTGGCTCTTATGAACGTGTACAGACAGATAATGTGGCTGATTCCACCGTGCCCACCGAGGCTGTCCCAGATCCTGACAAGACTATGTATTCCCAGATAACTGTTGACACAAAGGACAAGTTCTATGGCGACCTTATCCTTGTAAATAACCAGCACCAGTACTTCTCAACAGGTGAGGAGGATCTGGTCAGCATACTTGAAATGAATGACGAGACAGGCAGGGATTTCTTTACCGCTGTTGACTACAGCTATACTATCCTGCGCCCGGTCTATGAGCCTATGGCAAAAATGGTGGAGGATTTCTACAACCTCTACTACAATGATACGCTGATAATCTATGGTTCATTCCGGTCACACGAGTTCCAGCAGCAGCTTTATGATGCTGACCTGGCTGAGACAGGCAATGAAACCTCCACAAAAGTCGCAAAACCCGGCTACAGTGAGCACGAGACCGGCTATGCCTTCGATTTCAGCGAGACTGTGGACAATGACTATCAGGGTACAGGCGATTTTGCGTGGATAAACGAAAATTGCTACAAATACGGCTTTGTTGTCAGGTATACTGAGGAGAAAGAGGACATCACCGAGATCCGCAATGAGCCCTGGCATTTCCGCTATGTTGGCATTCCTCACGCATACTACATGACAAAGAATAACCTTTGTCTGGAGGAATACATCGACCTGGTAAGGCAGCACCCCTATGAGGGCGAGCATCTCCAGTTCAGTGACGATACAGGTGCGGCATACGAAGTCTACTTCTATGCTTCCGATGACGGCTCTGATACCACTCTCCTGCCTGTGCCTTCTGATCTCAGGTATGAAGTCTCCGGAAACAACGTTGACGGCTTCATAGTGACTGTGTATAAGGACGAAAAGTCTTCACAGCCCACAACTCAGGCAGACCTTGCCCAGCCGGAAACTACAGAGAGCGCTGAATCTGCCGAAGAAACCGCTGAAGACGCTGAATAATGCGTAATTCCGCCGAAATCAATACAAAACAAAATACCGTCCGGTTCGCTCAATGAACCGGACGGTTTTATTTAGATACGATCAATTAATGGTCAGCGTTCCACCCTGCCAGTTCTCGAAGGCAAGCGCCTGATAGGCAGTATTCTGTGTCTCGTCCATGAAAAGGTCGGACTCCATATAGTAGAAGTCAAAGGGGTAAACATCGCCGCTTTTTGCATTCAGGGGAACTTCAAAGCAGAATCTCGCTATTTCACCGTCTGTACCGCCGTTTCCCTGGAACATCTGTGTGAAGAAGATGCAGCCTAACTTGTTGTTGATAAGGTAATCAGTCTTGTTATCCTGCCACTCCATGCATATACTGGACATACTGTCCTGTGAGGCTTCACCCAGTTCATATTCCACTGGCCTGTCCTCAGCGTTCTTT
>CAMOEP010000270.1 GCA_946612185.1 uncultured Ruminococcus sp. | reverse complement strand
ATACTGACGTATGTCAAGAAATTTGTGTGCAAGATGCCGGAAAATATGAGGGGCAGATGTGCCGCAAAGCCGTCAGGCGGTCTTTGTGCGGTGTTGCCTTTATGGTAATTATCTACATATTATTATATATTACTGAAATAATCGTGTCAACAAAGATCTGCAACAAAATCACAAGTTTATGATAGAACTTTACCTTGAAAAAAGCTCCGGCAAGTGTTAATATTTTATTAATAAATGAAAGCGAACAGAAAACAGATACATTTTTTATACGGAGGGAAATTGAAATGAGCAGAAGTATTAAAAAACTTGCTGCATTTGCAGCAGCACTTGTACTTACCTCAGCTTCAGATGCAAGCCTGACACGCACCATGAAAGCTGATGCGGCTTACGGCGTTGGCGGAAACGGTAAGGCGATCATGGAATACCTTGACCGTGGTATCTATGCTGTCAAAAGCGGAAACGGTATGTTTGTAAGCTGGAGATTCAACGCTGATGATCCGGACGATGCGGAGTTCAGACTTTACCGTGATGACAAGCTGATCTACACCAGCAAGTCCGGCGAGGCTACGTCTTACCAGGATAACGGCGGAAACGCAAATTCCAAGTATCGTGTTGACTGCGTAAGCGGCGGCAAAACCGTAAGTTCTCAGAACTGTAAATTTACATCGGGTACGAATTACTTCGATATCAAGCTGAACAGTCCCGGAAGCCAGTATTCTCCCAATGACTGCTGTGTGGGCGATGTTGACGGCGACGGTCAGTATGAGATAATAGTGAAATGGGACCCCAGCAACGCTAAGGACAATTCCCAGGACGGAAAGACCGACAAGGTGTACATCGACTGCTACACCCTCACCGGCAAGCAGCTTTGGCGCATTGATATGGGCGTGAATATCCGTGCCGGTCAGCACTACACCCAGATGTGCGTGGCTGACTTCGACTGCGACGGTAAAGCTGAACTCATCACCAAAACCGCTGACGGTACTAAGGACGGCAAGGGGAAAGTCATCGGTGACGGCAGCAAGAACTATGTCAACGGCGCAGGACGTATTCTCGACGGTCCGGAATACCTCACTCTCTTTGACGGTCAGACCGGTGCCGCCCTTGATACCATAGATTTTCCCGTTCCAAGAGGCGATGCCACCAGTGCAAAGGCTAAGACAACCTGGGGCGACAATTACGGAAACCGTGTTGACCGCTTCAACAGCGCTATCGCCTATCTGGACGGCGTTCACCCAAGTGCAGTTTACGGCAGAGGATACTACACAAGGCTCACTCTTTCCGCTGTTGATGTCAGGGGAAAGAAGCTGGTAAAGCGCTGGGTATATGATACCGGATTTGACAAGTCAACTCCCGGCTGGGGCTGCGGCAACCATAATATCATGGCTGCTGACTCCGATAATGACGGCAAACAGGAAATCTTCATGGGTGCTTCTGCAATTGATGACGACGGCACTCTTTTATGGACTACAGGTCAGCTCCACGGCGATGCAATGCACGTCGGCGATCTTATCCCGGACAGGGAGGGTCTGGAGGTATGGGAGTGCCACGAGGACAAACCGTGGGGCGAATCCTGTATAGATGCTAAAACCGGCAAGGTCATCTTCCACATAAACAACACCAAGGACACCGGACGCTGTGCCGCCGATAATATCTGGGCTGGCAATAAGGGTGCGGAATTCTGGGGCGCTGCTGACGGAAATGTGTACAACTCAGCAGGCAAGAAGATCGGCGGTACAAGACCTGCCCAGAACTTCTTCATCTACTGGGACGGTGACCTGGAACGTGAAATACTCGACGGTACGAAAATATCCAAAATGACCGATGCCAATACGATCAAGGGCATTTTTACAGCTACCGGCTGCGGCACTAACAACAGCACAAAGTCCGTTCCATGTATGACTGCCGATCTCTTTGGCGACTGGCGTGAGGAGCTTCTCCTGAGAACTGACGATAACTCGAAGATCCGTGTGTGGTGTACTGCTGATACCACCAAAGTCCGCCTGACAACTCTAATGCACGATATGCAGTACAGAATGCAGAACGGCTGTCAGCAGAGCGCATACAATCAGCCGCCTCATGTAAGCTATTACCTGAGCAGCGATGCACCGCTTCCGGCAAGACCAAAGGTGCTGCTTAACAATACTCCGAACAATCAGGTAATTCCCGATGAACCTCAGCCCACTACGGAGCAGGCAACTGAACCCTACACACCGCCGGTTCAGTCAACAGTCCTGAAATTCGATCTGGGCGCAAATGCTTCAAACGGCTTCACTTCCGTAAAAGCTGGTGATAAGTACGATAAGGTCAAGGGTTACGGCTTCTCAGGAAATGACGTTAAGGACGTTGCGGCAGCAGGCAGAAATGAACTCAGCGATGCGGTTCAGTTCACTGGAAAAACCACCTTCAATGCGGACGTTCCCAATGGTTTGTACAAAGTGAAAGTTACTCTCGGCAACACCGCCCGCACAAGCGTTTACATGGAGGATATGCTCCAGATTGTCAATATGACCGGAAATAATGCTTACGATGAGATAATTCTCCCGGTTACTGACGGTCAGCTCAATATCCGTGCAGCAGCCGGAAAAGAGGGCAATGCCTACTCCATAAGTGCGGTTGAGATAAGCAAGATCTCCGACAAAACTTCCATGCCGCCCACTGTATGGCTTTGCGGCGATTCTACCGTTTGCAATTATTATCCCCTTGATTCAAGCACTCAGGCTGGCTGGGGACAGATGCTCAGCAAGTACATCGACAGCAGTTGGTATGTGAGGAATATGGCGGCAAGCGGCGAATATGCCCAGGGATTTGTCAGCCACGGAAACTTCGACTGCATCGAAAAATACGGCAAGACCGGCGACGTGTTCGTTATCTCTATCGGCATCAATGACGGAAAATACTATAAGGGCGACGAGTACAAGAAAGTCGTTTCTGATATGGTGAAGCGTGCCAAGGCAAAGGGCATGGACGTTATCCTTGTGAAGCAGCAGGGACGCAAGGGCGACTATTCACTTTCACCGCTTCTCAAGAGCAGATACTTCGCAGCCGAGCTTGACCAGATCGCTTCTGAGCAGAATTGTCAGGTAGTTGACCTGTTTACACTCTGGCAGGATTACTGCGTATCAGTTGGCGCAGCTAAGGCTGATTCTATGTACATCGACAACGTTCACCCGAACCGTCAGGGCGCTGACAAGCTGGCAGAACTGTTTGCATCACAGTTCAAAAAAACTCCGGAAAATGTGACCGAGCCTACAACTCCTGATGTTCCTGCAACTGACATCATCGACGGTCAGGTTTACACTTTCAAGAACGTCAGCAGCGGACTTTACCTGGCTGTTGAAAATGCTGACGCAGCCAACGGCGCAAATGTTTCCCAGGCAGCAAATGCCGGAAAGCAGAACCAGTTCAAGGCGGTATCTGCCGGTGATGGTTATTATTACCTGCTGTCACAGCTTGGCGACGGAAACTCATTCGCACTGGACGTAAACGGCAGAAAAACAGCCGACGAAACTAATATCGAGATATACACATTCAACAAGGGCGAAAACCAGAAGTTCCGTATCGAGAAAAATGCTGACGGTTCATACAGCATACTTACCAAGATAACTGACGGCAAGTCTGCGCTCGATGTAAGCGGAGGATCCAAGGATACCGGCGCAAATGTCCAGCAGTACGCTTATAAGGGCAGCAATAATCAGAAGTGGTTTGTGGAGATCGCTCAGAACTCCGGCGATATCTTAGCAGTCAAAGGCGATGTAAACGGCGACGGCAGATTCGATATCTCAGATGCGGTTCTTCTCCAGAAATGGCTTATGGGAGTGCCGGATACACATCTCGCAAACTGGAAAGCCGCTGATCTTTGCGAAGACGGAAAGCTTGATGTTTACGACCTGTGCATGATGAAGGACGAGCTGAAATAAAGCTTATTTAAG
>CAMOEP010000269.1 GCA_946612185.1 uncultured Ruminococcus sp. | reverse complement strand
CTGATACTTCGCAATAACCTGAAACAAATACGCAGCGAGAAGAAGATATCCCAGGCACAGCTTGCGGAAATGGTGGGCGTTTCAAGGAATACTATCAGTTCTATCGAGACAGGGCAGTATCAGCCTACAGCAAAACTGGCGCTGATACTCTGTATCGCACTGGATAAGAAGTTCGAGGATATATTCTTCTTTTAAATGTACAAGTTGGCAATAATTGCCTTGACAAAATTGATATACTGTGCTATCATTTAGTATAGCATTTACCCAAAAATGTTTTTTCTTTTACGAAAGGAGTGTGACTTATGGAAAATGTTCTTGAAGTTAAGGCACTTTCTAAGCAGTACACGAAAGTTCTTGCCGCTGATAAAGTCTCTTTCGAGATAGGCAAGGGCGAAATATTCGCTCTTATTGGCCCTAATGGTGCTGGCAAGACTACCACTATCCGCATGATATCAACCTTGCTGATACCTACCGACGGCGACGCTGTCGTTGCAGGTCACAGCGTAGTCAAAGAGCCTGAAAAGGTCAGGGAATGTATCACCTACCTCCCTGATGAGGCAGGCGCTTACAAGACTATGACCGGAAATGCGTACCTGCGCTTCATGGCTGGACTTTTTACAAGTGACCCGAATAAGATAAACGAGTACGTCGAACGTGCAGCTTCCATAAATAAGCTGGGCGACCGGCTCAAAGACAAGATAGGTACTTACAGCCGTGGTATGATAAGAAAACTGCTGCTGTCCCGTGCGGTAATGACAAAGCCTGCACTTGCTATTCTCGATGAGCCTACCAGCGGTCTGGACGTTCTCAACGCTCTGGAAATACGCAAGACTATCAAGGAACTCGCAGCAAAAGAGGGTATGAGTTTCCTTATATCCTCACATAATATGCTGGAAATAGAGTTCATATCCGACCGTGTGGGAATTATTGCCAAAGGTCACCTTCTTGTTACCGGAGAGGCTGCTGAACTTAAACAGCGCTATAACGCCGAAAACCTTGAGGAAGTATTTGAAAGGGTGGTGAAGAATAATGAAGTTCTTTAATCTTCTCCAAAAGGAACTCCGTGAACTTATCAACGCTCAGATGCTTATAAGTCTTGTGGTGATGATGTTCATATTCATGATGATGGGTAATATCATGTCCAGCACTATCGAGGAAGCCACGAAGAACAGTTATAATATCACTCTCTGCGACCGTGACGGCTCTGAAATGTCAAAGAGTATCATAAAGGCTATGGAAGAATCAGGCGCTGAGATAAAGAACATTACTTCCGAGGGCGATGACTACCCGGCTATCCTTGATGCAAATGATGCAAATTCACTGGTAATTATCCCGGAGGGCTTCGAGGCTGACCTGAAAGCCGGTAATAAGCCGGAAATAATCAGCGTTACCCGTCTGGAATCTGCGGCAATGATGTCGAATATCTCCTCCGATAACTCCATGACTGTAAGCTTCATCAAAAGCTGCGTGTCAGATGTTGTCGCAAAGGACGCAGGTCTTAGCGCAGATCAGATACAGCAGATAAATGACCCCTTCACCGTGAATGATAATACCGTAGTCCACGGAAAATCCGCACAGGTTCAGGCTACATCAGTAATGTCGAAACTTATGATGCAGAGCGAGATACTGCCTATTATTGTTTTCATACTCATCGTATTTACTTCACAGATGCTCATAAACGCTATCTCAAACGAGAAAATCGACAAGACCCTTGAAACTCTCCTTTCCGCACCTGTTTCCAGAACCTCTATACTGGGCGCAAAAATGCTGGCAGCGGCTATAATCGCCCTGCTCAATGCGGTGTTCTATATGGTGGGATTCAGCTCAATGATGAAGAATATGGGCGATAGCATGAGCGTGAACATGGGTACAGAATCCATTGCACTGGAGGGAATCACCAGTTCCGGCGACGCTATGAAGCAGCTTGGTCTTACACTTAGTATGTCAGACTACCTGCTTGTTGGCTTACAGCTTTTCTTCACTATCATGATATGCCTGTCAGTGTCCATTATGCTTGGTTCACTGGTAAACGACACAAAGTCCTCACAGATGGTTATCATGCCGCTTATGATGATGGCAATGGTACCCTACTTCATTTCGCTGTTCGCTGACGTTAACTCCCTGCCTATAGCAGCAAAGATCGTCGTTTATGCGATACCTTTCACACACACCTTCTCCGGAATCAGCAACCTGATGTTCGGTCATACCACAATATTTGTAGGCGGACTTATCTACCAGATAATCGTATTTGCGGTATGTATGTTCTTTGCAGTAAGACTGTTCAAGTCAGACAAGATACTCACAATGTCGCTGAACTTCGGACAGAAGTCACGCTTCAAGAAGAACACAGCTACAGAGGAGCAGTAAAGCAACGACTTGTTGATCTTATCAACCAAATAAACACAATGCCCCTGGACGTTTTTGCGTTCAGGGGCGATTTTTATATACATACATATTTAGGGTCATTGTTTACCTTTTGCAGGTGGCTGCTTATCTTTTCGCAGCAAAGATCATCACCGATGACGATAAGCAATGCCTGACCGGAATTTACCGGCGAGACTTCTGTTTTCTCCGGGGTCGCATTGATTTTCAGTATACCATTTGAAGTGGGCAGAGCGCCCTTGATGCGGAAAATCTTACCGCAGTCCTTGTCGGAGAGGATAGAACTGATAGTCTTATCTATCATATCCTCCGGTATATCCAGGTGCATGAAGTAATGAACGCTGCTGCTCATCATATCCGGCGCAAACCGCTTGACGTAGGCAGAGGTGCGGTATCCGGCGTTCAGGAGTGAGTCCATATCAGCAGGGGAAAGTTCCTCCCAGTCCTTGATGAACATATCCTTTTCTGTGAATCGCCGTGTACAGCTAATGTTCTCCAGTGCGCAGTTTATCCGGGCAAGGAGGGAGGCAGTATCAGGCGGGTACTCCTTTATCTTGCTGACCACCAGTTTTCCGCAGCAGGCAGCCTCAGAAGCCAGCAGGTAGTCCATTTGCTCCGAGAGATCTTTCATGCCGCTGTCGATAATTGTCAGCACCGTGCCAGCCTCAAACCACCTGTCTATCGGGGATTCGTGGAGGGTATCGAAGAACTCGTCCATGTCGTATATGCCGGAGGGTTCGACGATAACTCTGTCGAATCCCTGCATACCGAGGGTGATAAGCTGAGTGCGGAAACGGCGTTTGTGACAGTCCGGATCGCCGCCGCCGGTAATCATGGCAAGCTGGCAGTTATCGCCCTGCAAGTCACGGAGCATCATCATGTCCACATTGACAGCGCCGAAGTCGTTTTCGAGAATGGCAATGCGCTTGCCCTGACGCAGCAGATGCTTGGCGTAGTGCCGGAGAAAAGTAGTCTTACCTGAACCGAGAATTCCGGTAATAAGGTCGATTTTTGTCATATTACTGCTCCAATATCTTGTAAAGTATCTTGTAGAGGAACGCTGCTTCTTCCGGTTCAAGCTTGACGCAGCCACCTATCTCGCCGGGAATGCAAACCGCCTGTTCACGGAGGTCAGCGCCTTTCTGCGTGATTCTGACGATAAGAACACGCTCGTCCTCCTGACTGCGTTTGCGGACGATAAGTTCCTTGCTCTCCATATTTTTAAGTACCGGTGTAAGCGTGCCGGAATCCAGGTAAAGCAGTTTGCAAAGTTCTCTTACAGCCACTTCCTTTTTATCCCAGAGAACCAGCATAACGATGTACTGGGTGTACGTCAGGTCAAGTTTATCCAGGAAAGGGCGGTATTTCTTGATAATTTCCCTTGCGCAGGCATAGAGTGGGAAGCAAAGCTGGTTCTCCAGTTTCAGGGGGTCGAAAGCTTCACTCATGCGTTCTGAGCCTCATAAGCTTCTCTTACCGCCAGGCAAAGCTGGTCAGCACAGGAAGTAGGTCGTCTGCCGCAGGTATTGCCCTTGAGCTTGTCCTCGATCTGGGAAACAGTCCAGCCGTCAA
>CAMOEP010000268.1 GCA_946612185.1 uncultured Ruminococcus sp. | reverse complement strand
CGCTTCTGACCGCCGGAAAGTTCAAAAGGCGAGCGCTCCAGCAGTTCCTCTTTAAGACCTAAGTCTGCGGCAGTCTCCATTACTCTCCGCTTTATCTCAGCTTCATCAAGCCCCATATTGCGTGGCCCGTAGGCAATATCCTTATATACAGTCTCCTCAAATATCTGGTACTCCGGGTACTGGAAAACCAGTCCCACCTGAAACCTTATGTCCCGTATTTTCGACTTATCAGCCCATATATCCACCCCGTCAATGAGGACTTTTCCGGAGGTAGGCTGTAAAAGCCCGTTGAAATGCTGTATCAGCGTGGATTTGCCTGAGCCTGTGTGACCCATTACGCCCACTATTATACCCTCGTCAATTTTCAGGTCAACATGGTCAACAGCGGTCTTTTCAAAGGGCGAACCCTGGCTGTAGGTGTATGTAAGCTCCTGAGTTTCGATTATCGCCAAAAGAATTCCTCCTATGCAAACAGCTTCATGATAGCCTGAGCGCACTCCTGCTCGTTAAGTATATCCTCCGGCATATCATAACCGGCTTTGCGCAGTTCCCAGGCAAGTTCCGCCGCCTGTGGAACGTCCAGACCTATCGCCTTTACCTTTTCCACCTGTGAGAACACCTTAGCCGGGGTATCGTCCAGAACGATGCTTCCCTTGTCCATTACTACAACTCTGTCGCACTGTGCGGCTTCGTCCATATAATGAGTGATAAGGACGATAGTTATGCCCTTTTCACGGTTCATTCGGTGGATAGTTGCCATGACCTCACGCCGTCCCTGGGGGTCGAGCATAGCGGTCGGCTCATCGAGAATGATGCAGTCCGGCTGCATGGCGATGATACCGGCGATAGCGATACGCTGTTTCTGACCGCCGGAAAGCTGGCTGGGGGAGTGCAGGCGGTAATCATACATATTTACAGCCTTCAGCGACTCGTCCACACGGCGGCGCATATCCTCATAGGGAACGCCCAGGTTTTCGAGAGCGAAGGCAACGTCCTCCTCCACAATGGAGGAAACTATCTGGTTATCCGGGTTCTGGAACACCATACCCGCCCTCTGGCGCAGGTCGAAAAGTTTTGACTCGTCGGAGGTGTCGATACCGTCAACGATAACTTTTCCGCTGGTGGGGGTAAGTATAGCGTTCAGGTGCTTGGCGAGGGTAGACTTACCTGAGCCGTTGTGACCGAGAACCGCCAGGAACTCGCCCCGGCGCACGGTAAGGCTGACCCCTTTCAGCACTTCAGCGCCGGGGTTTCCGTTTTCGTCCTGGTAGCTGAAATGCAGGTCATTTATTTCAATAATGTTGTCCATTCTTCTTACCTTTTCTTCTTTATTCAATGCATAATTATTGGTTATTTCTTGTATTTCGGCTGCGGTGGTCTTGCGGATTACGCCGCTTTTCAATTCATTATGCCTTAAATACTGCCGGAATTTGCAGGACTTACCGCAGCAGAAAGTCCCGCAATATCCGACAATTACGCATTACGCATTACGAATTACGAATTATATGAATTATTTCTCTTTGAGCCACTTTATCTCCTCGGCAGAGGACACGATCGGCTTGCCGTCCTTGTCCAGAAGCGGTGTCAGTCCGCCTGCGTAGCCGTCCTCGTGGAACAGGTAGTTCACGCCGGTGATGCAGTCTACCCATATCTCGCTTATTGTCATTTTGCCCTGTGAATAAGTTTTAATGAATCTCTCGTCCTTTGCCATAATAAAAACCTCCTCTTAATTAAGACATTAAATTGTGTGTTTACTTTTCCCAGATCGCCGTTGAGCCGCAGGGGAGCGTCATTCCTGTTGACTGCACCGGCAGTCCTATCTCGTCAAAGCTTACCCTGCCGCCGCACTTGCCTTTCAGCACGCTGCCAAGAATATAGCCCATTACCGACGGCGAAAGTCCGGTAGTATAGCTGTTTATCAGGAAGAAAAGCGGATCATCGGAAAGTACCCCGGCGCAAAGCTTCACCAGGTCGTAAACGCAGTCCTCCAGCTTCCAGACCTCTCCGCCAGGGCCTCTGCCGTAGCTGGGAGGATCCATGATAACCGCATCATAGCGATGTCCACGGCGTATCTCACGGGCGATGAACTTCTCGCAGTCGTCCACTATCCAGCGAACCGGCTTGTCCGCAAGCCCGGAAGATGCGGCGTTCTCCCTCGCCCACTGAACCATTCCCTTCGAGGCATCAACGTGGCATACCGATGCCCCTGCCTCGGCGCAGGCAAGCGTTGCACCGCCTGTGTACGCAAACAGGTTAAGTACGCTGACAGGTCGTCCTGCTGTGCGTATCTTCTCGGACATGAAGTCCCAGTTTACCGCCTGTTCCGGGAAAAGTCCGGTGTGCTTGAATCCGGTGGGACGGATATTGAAAGTAAGTGCGCCGTAGCTTATCTGCCACGAAACCGGCAGCCTTCTGCGGAACTGCCACTGTCCGCCGCCCTGGTTTGAACGGTGGTAATGACCGTCAGCCCCGTTCCAGAGGGGTGAGGTCTTGTCAGTTTTCCATATTATCTGGGGGTCGGGGCGCACGAGGGTGATATTTCCCCATTTTTCTAGCTTTTCGCCGTCTGATGTATCTATAATGGAATAATCCTTCCAGTTAACTGCTGTTCTCAAATCATTGCTCCTTAAAATTAGTTTTCTGCCGGGACTTCAAGCCCCAGTCTTTCCCGGATAGTCTCGGCTATTTTATCCGCCATCTGGGTTATGGTATTGTAGTCGTCGCCTTCCACAAGTATCCTTATAACGGTATCCTTGCCGTATTCACGGACGATGACCCTGCCGTCAATGCCGAGTATTTCCTCGAATTCCTGGATAACTCCCGTGATAGCCCTGTCATTTTTCCAGATCTCCCGGTTCTGGCTTCCGACAGGTACGTTGACCACCACTCTTGGCACTTTCTGGATATCCGACGCAAGGTCGCTGAGTGTGCGCCCGGATTCCGTCAGTACTTCCAGCAGTTTCAGGGCAGTAAGCTGACCGTCCGCAGAGGGCGATATATCGGAGAATAGCAACATTCCCGACGGCGCACCTCCCAGGCTCAGACCCTCCTCGGTCATACGCCTTATCATACTGCGCTCGCCCATTGATGCCTGAGAAATACCGATGCCGTTATCCGCCGCAAACCGCCGCAGACCCAGGTTATTCGCCTGAGTGACCACGATAGTCTCGTTCCGGAGAAGTCCCTTTTCCAACATATCACGGGCGCAAAGTCCGGTGATAACATCGCCGTCAACGATATTTCCGCACTCGTCCACAGCCACGCAGCGCTCACCTCCGCCGTCGAAGGAGATACCGCAGGCGCAGCCGTTTTCCGTGACGAAACTGCGCATCTGCTCCATGTGGGTACAGCCGCTTGCGTTCACAGCACCGTCCTGACCGCTTCCGGTGACTACCAGTTCTGCGCCGAACTTACGGAATATCCGCAGGGCAGTCAAAGCAGCAGAGCCGTTAGCCATATCCACGGCGATACGCATACCCGACAGGTCAATGGAAGTGCCGGAGGTTATGCGGTTTATGTAGTCCTCGCAGGCGCAGTCGTAGCGGAATATGCTGCCATATTTTCGCCGGACAGATGGCAAAGCACCGGGCATTATCTGCTCGATATGGTCTTCCTCCTCGTCGGTGATGCGTCTGCCGTCGCTGCCGTATACCCGGATACCGTTCACTTCCGCAGCGGAGGCGGAGGCGGCTATCATGATACCGCAGACAGCGCCGTGGCGGGGGATAAGCCCGGTGAGGGCAGGAGTTGGCACAGCGCCGATAAGCTGAGCATCAGCGCCCATCGAGGTTATACCGGCGCAGACCGCCGCTTCCAGGACGGTGGAAGAACTGCGGGTGTCACGTCCAACCAGTATTTTACCGCCGTTTCCGGCAAAGAAAGCGGCGACGGCACGTCCCACCTGCAAAGCCACCTCGCAGGTAAGCTCCGTAATGGCAGCCGCCTTTATACCGTCTTTTCCGAATATTCC
>CAMOEP010000267.1 GCA_946612185.1 uncultured Ruminococcus sp. | reverse complement strand
CCTTTGGCGGAACGTCCGTAAAACTGACAATTATCAAAAAAAGAAACGTGCGACTAAAAAATTACCCAAAAAGAAAATGCCGTTGCCCTGTAGAACAAGACAGGTCAGCATTATTAAAAACTTTTGTCATACATAGAAACTTCCGGCAACCGTAGGAATGTGAACGACAAGGAGACTTCCGGGAAAGAAGGAGGCATAAGTTCTCGACCAACAGACCCCAGAAAGACAATGCCGGTAAAAATCGGCAAAAGAGGGGAAAAAAGGGTTTCAGGAAGGGAGAGTCCCCCTTTGGTGGAACGTCCGTAAAATTGACAATTATCAAAAAAAGAAACGTGCGACTAAAAAATGACCCAAAAAGTAAATGCCGTTGCCCTGAGAACAAGCCCTTATTCTAAAAAGTGAAAATGCCGTGAAACCAATGTATCAGCACCGGGAAAATTATGTGCATATGATGAAATCCGTGTGAGTAATCTGTTACATTTCAGTAAATTGCTTGACAAATGGTTTTTTTGAGTGTATAATATAAAAGACTACAGGAGGCACTGCCTGTTAAAGACAACACCGCAAAAAGAACGCCTGACGGCTTTGCGGCACATCTGCCCATCATCTTTATGCGTTGTTGCCTAAACAATCTGAAAGGAAAATACATAATGAAAACTTTTACAAAAAGAATCATAGCTGTTGGCGTACTTCTGTGCGTTGCCATGTCCGGCATTGTTGGATGCAGCAATACCCAGCAGAACCAGAATTCATCAGATGAAGAAGCTGTATTGCAGATACCTTTTACCGTAGATGACGGTGATAAGGCAGGTATCGACGACCCCAACAAGGACAGCTCACTGGATAACGATGACCCCACTGAGCCTGCAAGCAGCACAGCTTCCACAACTGCTGCTACTACCGCTGCTTCCGGTGCTGCTACTACTACAACTGCCGCAGTTCAGGATACTACTGAGATACAGACTGTTACAAATGCTGACGGTCAGCCTGTAACAGAGGTAGTAACAGTTACCGACGACAAGGGCGCAGTTGTTACTGACGCAAAGGGCGAGACTGTTACTTCCGTGGCATACGTTACCACTATCGTAAGAAATACATCTGCCAAGACAGAGGGCACTCAGGCTGCTAATGCTACAACTGAGGCTGCTGCCGGCACACAGGCTGTTGTTACAGATCCTATCAAGACAGGAAGCGACTATCAGCCAAAGACACAGAGCAAGTACGCTATGTGGCTGGATATCTCTAAGGACGAGAACTTCTACTTCGAGGGCGACTTCATCACTGTTGAGTTCAAGGTCAAGGAAGATATCCCGGACGGCGACTATAAGATAAGAATCTCACCTGACCTGTCAGATATTGCCGGTAAGACAGTTTCTCCCGGCAAGGTAACTGATGGTCTTATCAGAGTAAACAACGGTCAGGCAGACGCTATCGACGCTTCTTCCGAGACTGCTGATAACTACTACTACGGCGACCAGATCGCTTGTAAGCAGGGCGACACAGTTGAGTTCAAGATCAATGTAAAGAACAATACAGGTCTTGCAGCATTCTTCATGTGGTTCTATTACGATTCAAATGCACTTGAGGTAGTTGACGCATATCCTTCCGGCGACTTTGCTAAGATCGCAAGGGGTACAGAGTTCGGTTCACCCAAGAACGCTGAGGAATAATAAAGCGTGCGGCGTTGTCCATTGGGCAGCGCCGTTTTTTTTGGAACGTATCTTGACAAGACGTTCCATTAGATGTATAATAAATAAAGCGGCAAACCGGGGACACCACTCTTTGTCGCTTTAAAAAAGTAATGCAAATGTCATGAACTCAGCATTATACAGCACACCCAGATGTGCAGGCGTCGGCAATATTGTTATATCTGTTTTTCGGCATATAAGGGGCATACTGCGCCCTGTTGCCGGATATCTTGCAATATATGACCGGCGCAGAAGTTACTGATAATTATCTGCGGCGGTCTTTTTATACGCTGACTGCCGGAGTATATGAAAGGAAGCGTAAGAATGAAAAATTACCACACACAAATGGAAGCCGCTAAAATGGGCATAATCACCCCTGAAATGGAAATAGTGGCTAAGAAGGAATACATCGAGCCTGAAAAGCTTCGTGAACTGGTCGCTAAGGGCGAAGTAGCAATTCCCTGCAACGTTCTCCACAAGTCCATTTCCCCTGAGGGCATCGGTACTGGCATGAGAACCAAGATCAACGTAAACCTGGGTATTTCCGGCGATGCCAAGAACTATGACCTGGAAATGCAGAAGGTCGAAATGGCTCACAAGTTCGGCGCTGAGGCTATCATGGATCTGAGCAACTACGGCAAGACCAATACTTTCCGTACCAAGCTGGTCGAATGTTCTCCTGCAATGATCGGTACAGTTCCTATGTACGACGCTATCGGCTATCTTGAGAAAGACCTGCTGGACATTACTGCCGAGGACTTCCTGAAGGTAGTTCGTGCCCACGCTGAAGAAGGCGTTGACTTCATGACTATTCACGCTGGTATCAACCGCAGGGCAGTCGAGGCTTTCAGACGTGAGGGCAGAAAAATGAACATCGTTTCCCGTGGCGGTTCTCTGCTGTTTGCGTGGATGATGATGACCGGCAACGAGAACCCCTTCTTCGAGCATTATGACGAGGTTCTGGACATTCTCTACGAGTACGACGTTACTATCAGCCTCGGTGACGCTCTCCGTCCCGGCTGTATCGACGACGCTTCCGATGCAGGTCAGATCTCTGAGCTTATCGAACTTGGCAACCTGACCAAGAGAGCCTGGGAGCGCAATGTACAGGTTATGGTCGAGGGCCCCGGACATATGGCAATGAACGAGATCGCTGCTAATATGACGATGCAGAAGCGCATCTGCCACAATGCACCGTTCTACGTTCTCGGCCCTCTGGTTACTGATATATTCCCCGGCTATGACCATATCACTTCCGCTATCGGCGGTGCTATCGCAGCAGCAAGCGGCGCTGACTTCCTGTGCTATGTTACACCTGCTGAGCATCTGCGTCTGCCTGATTTGAGCGACGTTAAGGAGGGAATCATCGCCAGCAAGATAGCTGCTCACGCTGCTGATATCGCAAAGGGCGTTCCCCACTCCAGAGACCGTGACAACGCTATGGCTGAGGCAAGACAGGTGGTTGACTGGGAAAAGATGTTCGAGATCTGCGTTGACCCTGACAAGGCAAGGGAGTACTTTGAGAGCGTTCCGCCTGCTGACCGTCATACCTGCTCAATGTGTGGAAAAATGTGCGCTGTAAGGACTACAAATATGATCCTTGCCGGCGAAAAGGTCGAGTTCTGCTCAGAACTTTAATAAACAGCAAACGGACAGTGAAGTCGCCTGGAACTGTCCGTTTTTGCGTATTTGCAGCAGGAGGAAATGTGGTATGCACGAAGAAATCGAGATAATTAAGCTGATTGCGGAGAATTACAGCGAGGAGATAGGTATTTCCCTTGAGCCGCCCAAAAGTATCAGCGAGATAAACGAATTTGAGCGGACTTCCGGCATTTCGCTGACTGATGAACTGCGTGAATTCTACCAGCTTGCCGGTGGTTTTGACAGTATCACGGCTTACATGAACCTGTGGAGTCCTGAAACGGTTGCGGAGCATTTTTCTGAGGGGTACAATGACTGGTTCGAGGAGGGGGACGGCGGAAACTACGTTGTTCTCGGCTCGGACGGTGCGGGGAGTTACCTGCTTATGCGCCTTGCTGACGGTCATCTTCTGCGCTATGGCGATGAGGGGGAAGTTATGGACATTTCCTCATTGAAAGACCTTATGTGCTGGAATATAGCCGAATTTTACGAAGTGATCCAGGAATCCGGCGAGGACGAGCGTGTTGCTGGCTATCTTGAAAGAAATTCTGACAGGCTGTAATACAAAAAGTGGGAGCATTGTGAAAAATGCTCCCATTTTCATTACTTTTTGCCAAAAAGTGAGAAACCCTTCTTCTCGTAAGGCTCGCTTGTGTAGTCGAGGACTTT
>CAMOEP010000266.1 GCA_946612185.1 uncultured Ruminococcus sp. | reverse complement strand
CAGGAGAAGATGACTCCCGAAATTCAGGCTGCTATCAGCGCTGCTGCTACTCTCGTTGAGGTGGAGGACATCTACCGTCCCTTCAAGCCAAAGAGAAAGACCCGTGCAAGCATCGCCCGTGAAAAGGGCTTAGAGCCGCTGGCTGAACTTATCCTCGCCCAGGATAACGCTTCTGACCCCGAAAAGGAAGCCGCTGCTTTCGTTAATGAGGAAAAGGGCGTGGCTGACGTTCAGGCTGCTATACAGGGCGCTATGGATATAATCGCTGAGGATATCTCCGACGACGCTGACATCAGAAAGAAACTGCGTACTCTCGTCGGTGCAAAGGGCGAGATAGTTTCAAAGGCTGCCGACCCCGAAGCTGAAAGCGTTTACTTCAATTACTACGACTTCAAAGAGCCTGTTGCAAAATGCGCTAATCACCGTGTTCTGGCGCTTGACCGTGGCGAGAAGGAGAACTTCCTGAAAGTCTCCGTTACCGTCGAGGACACACTTGCTACCGATATCATCTTCGGCAAGTACATCAAGGCTAACAATGCCTGCGGTGAACTGGTAAGGGCTGCCGCTGAGGACAGCTACAAGCGCCTTATCTTCCCCTCTATCGAGCGTGAGATACGTTCTGATATGTCCGCTAAGGCTGCTGAGGATTCTATCAAGGTATTCGCTTCCAACCTGAGACAGATACTCCTCCAGCCACCTATGAAGAACAGCATCGTTCTCGGTCTTGACCCCGGTTACGCTCACGGCTGCAAGACTGCCGTTATCGACAGCACCGGCAAGGTTCTCGACCACGCTATCATATACCCCGTCAAGGAAGCAGCTTCCGCTTCAAGACTCCAGCAGGCTAAGGCTAAGATAATCGAGTTCATCAGGAAGTATAACGTTAACATGATATCTATCGGTAACGGTACTGCTTCCCGTGAGACTGAGACTTTCGTGGCTGAGATACTCAAGGAGATCCCCGAAAAGGTAAGCTATATGGTAGTAAGCGAGGCTGGCGCTTCGGTATACTCCGCTTCAAAGGTTGCCGCTGAGGAATTCCCGGAGTACGACGTATCTATCAGAGGTGCTATATCTATTGCAAGACGTTTGCAAGACCCTCTCGCTGAACTGGTAAAGATAGAGCCTAAGGCTATCGGCGTTGGTCAGTATCAGCACGATATGCCCCAGGCAAGAATGAACGAGGCTCTCTCAGGCGTTGTTGAGGACTGCGTTAACTCCGTCGGCGTTGACCTGAATACCGCTTCTTACTCCCTGCTTTCATATATCTCAGGCATCAACTCCGCTGTTGCTAAGAATATCGTAGCTTACCGTGAGGAAAACGGCAAGTTCACCGACCGCAAGGAACTTCTCAAGGTATCTAAGCTTGGTAAGAAGGCTTTCGAGCAGTGCGCAGGCTTCCTCAGAGTCCGTGACGGAAAGAATCCCCTTGATAATACCGCCGTTCACCCGGAAAGCTATGAGGCTGCCGCTTCTCTGCTCAATGAGTGCGGATACACCCTGGACGACGTTTCACACGGCGGCGCTGAGGGCATTGCTGACAAGGCTGACAGCATCGGCGTTGACAAGATAAGCGAAAAGCTGGGTATCGGCGTGCCTACACTTACTGATATCATCGGAGAACTCAAAAAGCCCGGACGTGACCTGCGTGACGAGCTTCCCCCTCCGCTGCTCAGAAGCGGTGATGTCATGGATATCAAGGACTTGAAGCCTGGTATGGAACTGGTGGGAACTGTCCGCAATATCATCGACTTCGGCTGTTTCGTGGATATCGGCGTTCATGAGGACGGTCTGGTACATATCTCACAGATTTGCAGCCAGTACATCAAGCACCCCCTGGAGGCTGTAAAGCTGGGTCAGGTGGTTAAGGTAAGAGTTCTGGACGTTGATACAAAGCGCAACCGTATCTCACTGACTATGCTCACCGAAGCTGAGGAGGAGGAGAGAAAGCAGCAGAAGCAGAACCCCCGTCCCAATAATAACAACAGGAAAAAGCGTGAAAACCGTGAGAAGAAGGGCTTCGATGCCGGCGCAATCCGCAACAGCGCTTTCCGTATCAAGAAGAAGTAATGTACTATGTCTATATCCTGCGATGCAGTGACGACTCCCTTTATACCGGGATAACCACTGACCCACAGCGCCGGCTGCGTGAACATTCCGGGGAACTGTCCGGGGGCGCTAAGTATACACGCTCCCACGGCGCTAAAGGGTTTTCAGCAATGTGGAGCGCTCCCGACAGGAAATGGGCTTCACGGCTGGAATACAGGATAAAACACCTTACCCGTGAGCGCAAACTCCGCCTTGCAGACGGCGAAAGTCTGCCGGAGGAGTTTGCTGAGGTTTGCAGGCGGTGTGATTTGTGAGCGAAAGGAACGACAAACCTATGAAAAAAGCACTAAAAATCACAGGAAAGATATTGCTCGGAATACTTATACTATTATTAGCGTTACTTTTGGTAGTGTTTATTTATCACAGAATAATGCTTAGCAAGGAAAAACCGCTCCTTGAACCGCTTGGACAAATGGTAGAGGTGGACGGTAATAATATGTGCATCTACACTGAGGGCGAGGGTGAACACACTATCGTCATCATGGCAGGCTCAGGAATGCCTTCACCGATACTGCAATATAGCCAGCTTTACAGAAAACTGAGTGATACCTACAAAATAGCAGTCATTGAGAAATTCGGCTACGGATTCAGCGATGTGGTGGACGGCGAGCGTGATTTTGACACGATACTTCGCCAGGATCATGAAGCACTCCAAATGGCAGGCGTTGAAGCACCGTATATCCTTTGTCCTCACTCCATGTCCGGAATAGAAGCTATCCTCTGGGCGCAGAAGTATCCCGACGAGGTGGAAGCTATAGTCGGTCTGGATATGAGTACCCCCAAGTCATACACCGAGGAGAACCTCAGCAATGACGACACAGGAATGGAGACAGCAATGAGATTATTCAGAGATTCCGGACTTATCCGACTGGTTCTCACCGACAATATCATATCCGACAGCTATTCCGACCAAGAGAAGGACATTCTCAAGGCGCTGACGTTCAAAAATTACTTCAATAAAACAATAGCAAATGAGGGCAACCACATTGCCGATGCTATAGACGAGATCAACAGCGCTCCAAAGCCTGATGTGCCTACCCTGCTGTTCTTGTCCGACGGGGAGCAGGCAGGCGGTCAGCTATGGATAGACGCTATGCACGACTACGCTGACGGTCTTACCGATGCAAAGGTGATCGAACTGGACTGCGGTCACATGGTTGCCGAAGAAGAACCTGATACTATTGAAAAAGAAATGAATTCATTCATTGATACACTTAACTAAAAATGACAAAATGCCCCTGAACGATCTTAACGCTCAGGGGCATTGTTTTTGTTGATATGCCGATTCAGCAGGTGATCCTGGTTATTTAACATAACAAAAAAGCCATAGCATTTCCGACCTTGCATCAGAAATACTATGGCTCAAAATTTATACTTGTTAATTACTCAACAGGAACAACCCAGCCGAATGTATCCTCAACCTTGCCCCACTGGATACCAGTCATTGTATCGTAGAGCATCTGAGAGATCTTGCCGATCTTGTTGCCGTTGATCTCCATAACCTTGTCGCCCCACTTCAGGTGACCAACAGGTGAGATAACAGCAGCAGTACCAGTACCGAATACTTCGTCCAGCTTGCCAGCATCGTAAGCGTCAGCGATCTCCTGGATATCAATGCGTCTTTCCTCTACCTCAAGACCCTTAGACTTGCATACTTCGATAGCGGACTTTCTTGTGATACCGGGGAGGATAGAGCCCTGGAGCATAGGTGTAACTACCTTGCCGTCAATTACGAAGAAGATGTTCATAGCGCCAACTTCCTCGATGTACTTCTGCTCAACGCCGTCCAGCCAGAGAACCTGTGAGTAGTTCTGCTTGTGAGCCTCGTCCTGACCGATCAGGGAAGCTGCGTAGTTACCGCCAGTCTTAGCGAAGCCCATACCGCCTCTTACTGCACGGACATACTTGCTCTCAACGT
>CAMOEP010000265.1 GCA_946612185.1 uncultured Ruminococcus sp. | reverse complement strand
CGTTAAGCATGATGTTTGGATTGATGGAAACAACCGAAATATAGCCATTTTTGATAAGTTCCTCGATAATAGGGCCGGCATCGTTTATAGTTATTGCAAAACCCAGACCCTCGTAGCTGCTGCTGACGTACTTAGATGAAGTTATGCCGATTACCTGACCGTACATATTCACCAGAGCGCCGCCGGAGTTTCCGGGGCTTATATCAGCATTGGTCTGAATGCAGTTCATCTCAAAGCCGGTGGAATCGCCTCTTATCTTGCGGTTCACAGCGGAAACGATACCGTCAGTAACGGTACTTGACAGTCCAGCCGGATTGCCCACAGCAATTACCTGCTCGCCCACCAGCACCTCATCTGAATCGCCCAGAACAGCCGGAGTCAGCTTCACTCCGCTGACCTTTATCACCGCAATATCGGTCTTAGCATCTCTGCCGATGACCTTTGCGCTGAACACCCTGTTATCTGTGGTATGGACACTATGGTAACCGTCTGCCTGCAAAACGTGTGCATTTGTAACAATATAGCCGTCGTCGGTGATAACAACGCCAGAACCCGTCCCCACCAGGTTTTTGCGCATTGAGTCGGAGTAGGTGTATATCTCAACGATAGACTCTCTTACAGCCGCCGCAGCACCCTCAGTGGTATATCGTCCGTTCTCGTCCTGGAAATTGGAAAGCTCGTTAGCGCCCTCCGGCTTTGAATTTTTGTAGAGTATCACCGGTGCAACACCGTCTGCGCCAGTCAGTTCACGGCTGCTTCTGCGCAGGTCTGATGCGATGCCGAACACTGAAACGCCCAGCATAGTTACCAGCATAGCCGCAAAAATTGCCAGTATACGGTTTTCACGCCTGCGCCTGCGGTCAGCCTCGATCTGCTGCTGACGCTGTATTTCTTCCTGCGAGATGTATCCGGTATTGCCGCTTAAAATGTTGAACCAGGGCTGAGTGGGCTGCTGTATTTCGCCGTAAACCATGTCAGCATAGATTTCAGCGGAGTCTTCCGGAACGCTCTCAGCGGCTTCCTGATCGCTCATGATCTCCTGTTCCGGATCATTGGATACTTCCTTCTCTGCCGGAGTTTCCTCCTGTACATCATCAAGTGGGACTTCCTCCTCTGCCGGAGTTTCCTCCTGTACATCATCAAGGGGAACTTCCTCCTCTGCCGGAGTTTCCTCCTGTACATCATCAAGGGAGACTTCCTCCTCTGCCGGAATCTCCTCCTGTACATCATCAAGGGGGACTTCCTCCTCTGCCGGAGTTTCCTCCTGCACATCATCAAGGGGGATTTTCTCCTCTGCCGGAGTTTCCTCCTGTACAGCATCAAGAGGGACTTCCTCCTCTGCCGGAGTTTCCTCATGTACAGCTTCCTCAGCTACCTCCGGAACGTCCGCAGTTTCTGGCATATCATCGTTATGTACAGCTTCATCTTCCTGCTGCTCAGGCAGCAATTCATCATTCTGCTCCATACTAACTCCTTTCGCTGTCAGACCTTTGGTGATTCCTGAGATTCAACCTTTTCAGGATCTTCAGGTATCTGTATCTGAAACTCTGTATATTCGCCGTAAACACTCTTTACAACGATATGTCCCTTATGCAGGTGTACAATTTTTCTGGAAATGGAAAGACCCAGACCCAGACCAGTAGTATCCTTGCCACGGGAAGAATCCGTCTTATAGAATCTGTCGAAAACCTGCTGTATTTCGTCATTTTTCAGACCCTCGCCGGTATTCTTGATACCCACGATGCATATACCGTCCTTTTTCTCGAATCGGAAAGAAAGCGTGCCGCCCTCGTTCACGAATTTTACTGCATTCTCCACCAGATTGTAGATCACCTGCTGCATAAGGTCAGCATCTACAACAGCATCAAGCCTGTTGCTGTCCAGTTCCTCCACATTAAGGTGCTTATCCTCAATACGCTTCTCGAACATAAGAACCACCTGGATAACCAGATCGGTAAGATTGGTTTCCCTGAAATTCGGCTTCAAAGTACCGGACTCAAAGCGGGTCATATTCAGCATTGAGGAAATGAGTATCCGCAGGCGCTTTATCTCGTTTGAAACGATTATCAGGTACTCCTGCTGTCTGGATTTCTTGATAGTACCGTCAATGATGCCATTTACGAAACCGCCGATAGTAGTTATCGGGGTACGCAGTTCGTGGGAAACGTTAGCGATAAAGGTCTTGCTTGTTTCCTCGCTTTTCTCAACGTTTGCCGCAATGGAATTTACACAGGAGGCTATCTCTCCCATATTGCCGTAAAGGTCGGTAGGTATCTGTTCGGAGAAGTCGCCCTTTGCGAACTGGCTGGAAATACGCATTATCTCGTTCTCGCTGCGGACACCTCTCATAGTTATGGCATTCATAGCCATATAGTATCCGCTAATAAAAATAACGCTGAGAAAAATGTATACCAGTGTCAGTGTCATTGTAAAGTTATTGAGCCTGGCTGTATTTCCGTAAATAACGATGTACACGCCGTCAATAGGCGCTTCGCTGTTGTTCTTCATCAGGCTGCCGTAGATCATCTGCGGTTCACTGGCAGCGAAGCCATCGGTTGCCAGATTAAGGTAATATCCATTGACACCTATCTCCTCAGAGAGCCTTGACATAAAGCTGCTGCTGAGATTTTTTTCGCTGCTTGCCTCGTTATCCTTGAGTAGACAGTTACCATTATGGTCATACACGAAAACCTCAATATCCAGGTTTACATTGAATGAGCGCTTCACCCTGTCCGCAGCGATAACCACATCTGTACCGTACTGAGCATTCTCGTGTGTAACGGCAGCAGTGAATATATCGCCCCAGTTTTTCAGTTCCTCCAGCTTGGAATTTTTGTATATGACTGAGCAAAGGGTTATCATAGCCACACCAATAGCGATTATGGAAGAAGCCATTATAAGCAGTCCCGACCTGAAAACTCTGCGGAAGGAACTTTTCTTGTTTTTCAAAGCATTTCACCCCATATAAAGCGGTAGCCCTACCGCTGAAAAGAATATGAAAAACGGCTGCTGAGCGCAAGCCCGACAGCCGAGTTTTACCTATCGGTAGTATTATTCCTCTTCCTCTGTCTCGAACTTATATCCTACGCCCCAGACAGTTTTGAGCGCCCATTTATCTGAAACGCCCTCCAGCTTCTCACGCAGACGCTTGATATGCACATCAATGGTACGGGAGTCGCCGTAGTACTCAAAGCCCCATACTTCGTCCAGGAGCTGGTCACGGGTGTAAACTCTGTTCGGATTTGAAGCCAGGTAGAAAAGAAGCTCCAGCTCCTTAGGAGGGGTATCAATGGTCTTGCCAGCCACACGCAGCTCATAGCTGTCCATATTGACAACCAGCTTATCGTAGCGGACTTCCTTAGCCTCCGGCTCAGCGTTAGTAGTACCGACTCTGCGCAGGAGAGCATTGATGTGGGCAATAACCTCCTTAGCCTCGAAAGGTTTTACCAGGTAGTTATCAGCGCCCAGTTCAAGACCTATTACCTTATCTATAGTTTCGCCCTTAGCTGAGATCATGATTATCGGCACTTTAGACTTTTTTCTGATCTCACGGCACACCTGCCAGCCGTCGATACCCGGCAGCATTATGTCAAGGAGAACCAGGTCAGGCTTCAGGGCATTGAATTTTACGACTGCTTCTTCACCGTCATGTGAAAGGATAACGCTGTAGCCTTCGTTTTCCAGGTACATCTTTAGCCAGTCGCATATCTGTTTATCATCGTCAACAAGGAGAACCTTCAGACTTTTTTCATTAGCCATATAAAAACCTTCTTTCATAACAGGATTAGAATACTACTTTTATTATAACCGATTACGGAGAAAAAGTCAATCACTTATTTAAAGATTATTAACCATACGTTCACAGACAAAAGCGCTGTGCGGCAAATTGGCTTTCCGCAGGCGCATAAAAACGAAAGCCGCCGCCCATGTACGGGCAAGCGGCTTTGAATGTTAAAGACAACTGTGAAAGTAAATCAGTCAACCAGCTTGATGATAGCCATCTCTGCTGCATCACCACGACGGGGACCGAT
>CAMOEP010000264.1 GCA_946612185.1 uncultured Ruminococcus sp. | reverse complement strand
AGGCATGGCTCAGCTTGCTGACGCTCAGATGCTCCTGACAAAAACCACCAAGAAGCTCACTGACGGCGGTACTCCAAGATTCAGGAACCCCGAACAGGTAGAGCCGGATTATCCTGAGGACGCTCCCTCAGCTCTCGCTGCTGAGGACGATGAGCAGAGACAGAAGCGCAGGAGCAGCCTCGAAAAGCTCCAGCAGATGGCAGCTTCACTGACTAAATCAAAGCCTGCCGCACAGGAAGATCCTAAGCCTGAAGAAAAAAATCAGCCTGCTCAGAAGCCAGAAGCACAGAGCAGTGAACATAAAAAGCCCGATCAGCCTAAGCAGGATCAGGCTCATCAGCAGCCACAGCAGAAGTCAGCCCCGCAGCAGCAGAAACCTGCCGGACAGCCTAAGAATGAACAGGCTCAGCAGCCTAAAAAAGGCAAGGTAGACCTGGCTGCATTGGCGGCTCAGGCAGAAGCGCTGAAGAAAAAGAAATAAATCCATAGGAGTAAGATATGAACGAACTTATAATTGTTAAGCCTGAAAAGTGTGTCGGATGTAATGCTTGCGTAAGATCATGTCCTGCACCGGAAGCGAATATAACAAGACAGCTCAATGACGGAAGATTTGTCACAAATGTTGACCCCGAACGCTGCATCGCCTGCGGTGCGTGCATCAAGGCGTGCAACCACGGTGCAAGAGATTTTATTGACGATACAGAAGAATGTATGTCAAGACTTATCAAGGAAAAGATCATCATTATTGTAAGCCCTGCTATCAAGGCTGTGCTTCCTCTCAAGTGGAAGGGCGTTCTGGACTGGTTCAAGTCACAGGGCTGCACAGTTTATGATGCCGCTTTTGGTGCTGATATATGCACCTGGGCTCACCTGAGAACCATTGAGCAGAGCAAGATCGGCAATATCATTACCCAGCCCTGTGCTGCCATAGTTAAATATATCGAGATGTATCAGCCTAAACTGCTGAAGAACCTCTCACCAATACAGAGCCCTATCGCCTGCAGCGCTACATACATAAAGAAGTACCTGCGCCGCACAAATCCTATCGCTGCCCTTACACCTTGTATCGCAACAAAGGCAGAGTTTACCGATACAGGGCTGGTTGACTACAACGTTACTATCGAGAAACTTATGGGCTATTTCGAGCGCAATGGCATCAATATCCCCTCCGACAGCGGTGAGGATTTTGAGTATAAATTCGAGGATCAGCAGGGTCAGCTCGGCAGCATCTTCTCACGCCCCGGCGGACTTCGTGACAACCTCTGGTCTTATGACCCTGAACTTAATATTTCCACTTCCGAGGGCGTAGGAAAGGTATATGCCGAAATTGATATGTACGCTAAGATGTCAGAGAACAAGCACCCCCAGGTCTTCGATGTGCTTTCATGCGAATTTGGCTGTAACCTGGGCCCTGCTACCGCTTCTACACAGACTTCTTTCGACGTTATGGCTACAATGCGCCTTATCGAGAGAGAAGCCAAGAACCGCCGCAAGAACGGAGGAATACTGGGCAGAGGCGAAAACAGGCTCTTTAAGCGCTTCGACGAGGATCTGCGCCTTTCTGACTTCCTCAGAAGCTACAAGCCCTCTACTCCTTCACCTATCCCAAGCGATAAGCAGCTTGAGCCTATATACGAGAAAATGGGTATGCATACCCAGGACGACAGAAGATATGACTGCCATGCCTGCGGTCATAAGTCATGTCGTGAAATGGCTATAGCTATCTACCGTGGTCTTAATACACCGGATAACTGTATCGTACACGCAAAGTCGGTGCTTCTGGCAAGACACTCAGCACTTACTCTCCAGCACGAGAAACTTTCTGCTATCGCTTCGGAATGTCTCGCTCTTTCTGAAAAACTCAAGGAGGGCATCGTTACTATCAACAAGAGTGTTGAAGGTATCGACAGATCTACTCACGCTACAAGCGAGAGGGCATCTGTGGTTAAGGAGCTGCTCCAGAATATCGTTGAATTCTGCTCGGATAACCCAACTATGGACGAGGACAGCGTTAACCAGCTTATCAGTATCCTGAAAATGACTATCGACGCTTTCAGCGACCTGGACGAGAATGTTACCGTTACTTCAGAGAATTCAGGCGCTATCAATAAGTCTGTAGGCGAGTTCCGTGAACTTATCAAGGGTCTGAATGAAGTACTTGAAAAGACAGGCGAGACACGCATAGACAAAGTGACAACAAATTAACAGTCACTTCTTGACAAGCAGCAGGAAAAGTGTTATAATATTTATAATACCTACTTGTAACACTATGCTGTGCTGCATCTGTGCAGTCCGGCTGCCATATAAATATTACTTTTTACTATATATCTGCTAAAACAAGTCAGGAGGGAAAGTATGCAGTGCGAAAAGTGCGGAGGCGATCTTAAAGCACATTATATCGCCTGCCCGAACTGCGGAGCGCCAGTTCCGCAGATAATAGCGGGTTTTGAGAATACAATGGAGTTTCAGCGGGAACTGAGAGCCATTGTTGTGGATAACGGTCCTAAAACGATCATGAATAAGAAGAAATTCGTCGGACTGCTCTACGACCATGTGCCCGACCATGACAAGGAACGCAGACTGCTGGCAAATATGTACAATAGCGGCGTTTTCCATATGCTTTTGAAAGAGGAGAACCGTGAAATCGCTATAATGAAGGCAAAGAGCTATATGCTCAGCGATGTGTTCCTCTCTGAGAACGCTACGGAATTCGTTATTGCCTGTTTTACATACCTGCTTTGCTGGCCGTATGAGTCTCCCCTGAAAGAACTGCCCGATGATGAGGAACCTGCACCAGAGCCGGAGAAGAAACCCGGAAATGTCAATATCGACGCAAAGGTGTTCAGACCTATAGATGCGGTCAGATTCCGCCTGAGAAGCAATATCGAGATACCAGAGGGCGTTACACGCATAGAGAGCTTCTGCTTCGACGGCTTCGGCTCACTGAGAACTGTCCAGCTCCCTTCAAGCCTTCTTGCTATCAGCGACTACGCTTTCTCATCATGCAAGAGACTCAGAGGTCTGGATCTTCCGGATTCACTCAGACTTATCCGCCAGGGTGCTTTCAGCCAGTGCGCTAAACTGGCTATGGTCAAGATACCTTCAGGTGTGCTTGAGATCGAGGACAGCACGTTCTCCTTCTGCACAAGCCTGGAAACTATAGAAATACCTGATACCGTAAGCAGTATAGGTGCTGAGGCTTTCGCAGGCTGCGAAAAACTCAGAAAACTCTATCTGCCGGACAGCGTAAAATTCATTGATGCCAATGCTTTCACCGGCTGTCAGCAGCTTGTGATACACTGCTTCGAGAATTCTTATGTACATAAGTACTGCCTCGTGAACGGCATCAAGTTCAATATAGTGACTTCTGTTGATGAGGTCTGACCGGCTAAGCGTAATCAGCACGCTGCCAAAGTAAAATGGTGAAAGGATGAATAGATTATGACAGAACTTGAGATCGGCCAGGAAGTCGAAATGGAATTCGGCGGAAAGGCTAAGGTTTTAAGCGTTATCGGAAGCGGTGGTCAGGGTACTGTATACCTGGTACGTTTCAACGGTCAGAAATGGGCGCTGAAATGGTATGACATCGACAAGATGAAAAAACCTAAGGAATTCCACAAGAACCTGAAGAGAAATATCTCAGACGGCCCCCCGAATAATAAGTTCCTCTGGCCTAAGTACCTCACTAAAGAGGCTGAGGACGGCACTTTCGGATATATAATGGACCTGAAGCCCGACGGTTTCGATTCCTTTGTAGATATCCTCAATACCTACAAGCTGGAGATTGACCCCCTCACAGGCAGGGCTTCAAAAAGACCTGTTCGCTTTACGAGCCTTACCGCTATGATAACTGCGGTCATTAATATAGTTAACTCCTTCCGTCAGCTCCACAGAGCCGGAAAGAGCTACCAGGACCTTAACGACGGCGGTTTCTTCATCAACGTGAATACCGGCGCTGTTCTGGTCTGCGACTGTGATAATATCGCTCCTGACGGAAGTAACTTCGGTATCGGCGGTAAGCCGGGATATATGG
>CAMOEP010000263.1 GCA_946612185.1 uncultured Ruminococcus sp. | reverse complement strand
GCCAACTGTAGAAAATTTATGGAGGTAATACAAATGGGTATGTTCGACAAGCTCATTGCTAATCTCAAGGCAAGTAAAAAGACTATCGTTTTCACTGAGGGAAGCGACGCAAGAATCCTTTCCGCTGCTGACAGACTTCTGAAGGAAGGCCTTATGGGTGTTGTTCTCTGCGGTAACGTTGAGGAAGTTAAGGCTGCTGCTGTAAAGGGCGGCTTCGATATCTCATGTGCTGATATCATCGACCCTGAGACTTATCCTGAAATGGACGCTCTCGTTGCTCAGATGGTTGAGCTGAGAAAGGGCAAGATGACTGAGGACGAAGTTAAGGCTGCTCTGAAGAAGTCCAACTACTTCGGCACTATGCTCGTTAAGGCTGGTAAGGCTGACGCTCTCCTGGGCGGCGCTACTTATTCTACCGCTGATACAGTTCGTCCCGCTCTCCAGATCATCAAGACAAAGAAGGGCTCTAACCTGGTAAGCTCCTCATTTATCCTGTTCAGAGAGAAGGACGGCGCTGAGGAGAAGATCGCTATGGGCGACTGCGCTATCAACCTCAGCTACTCCGACAAACTTGACAAGGACGGCAACGTTGTTCTCAGCGCTGCAAGGCAGCTTGCTGAAGTTGCTGTTGAGACTGCAAGAACTGCTAATTTCTTCGGCATTGATCCTAAGGTAGCTGTTCTCAGCTTCTCCACTTACGGCTCTGGTAAGGGCGGCACAGTTCAGCTCAGCCACGATGCTGTTATCGAGGCTCGTCAGCTTGATCCTGATCTGGTTATCGACGGCGAATTCCAGTTCGATGCTGCTGTTTCTGAGGAAGTTGCTAAGACAAAATGCCCTGATTCAAAGGTTGCAGGTAAGGCTAACACCTTTATCTTTCCCCTCATTGAGGCTGGTAACATCGGCTACAAGATCGCTCAGCGTCTTGGCGGTTTCGAGGCTTACGGCCCTATTCTCCAGGGTCTTAACGCTCCTATCAATGACCTTTCAAGAGGCTGCACTGCTGATGAAGTTTACAAGATGGCTATCATCACTGCTGGTATGGCTTGATCTCAATATACTCATTAATATTACCGGAGTACCTTTGCGGTACTCCGGTTTTTTGTTATGAGGCAAGGTGGGAAAACAGGTAAAATTGGTTATGGTTATCCTTGTCAACGCTTATAAAGATATTCCACTAACTTTCTTCATAAATATCCTCCTCACCACTTACAGAGTAGAAAGCCAGTAGAAGAAGTATATAAGAAAGCCTATGCAGCTAATGCCGAATATTATGTTGATCGCCGTGAATGCGCCTAAAACTCCGGCAAGTATCTTTCCTACGCCTGACAGTGCATATTTCCCGGCAGTTCCGTCTTCAAGGTCACGGTGGAAGCAGAAACGGTGCATATCATCAGGGTTAACGTGGATATAGATGCTGTCCTCTTTGGCGATTATTTCTTCTATCTCGTAATTCGGCTTCTTGAAGCGCTCATCAAGTGTTCCTACATACTCCACGCCGTCAATTGTGTAGTGCATAGCCAGCGTCATCGAACCGTCAGCGCATCTGTAAGCCTCCGGTGAATCAGCTATACAGGTTATATCGGAATACTTGTACTTATTTACCGAACCTGCCTTGCAAAAGTCCCGTATCGCCTTTACTATAGTGAATATAACAAGGAATACCGAAGCCGCTATCACCAGTATTACGCAAAATCCAAGCCATGATAAAATATTATCCATACACTCACACCCTTTCTTTAGGTTAACAATATTCTACCATATCAGACGAAGTTTGTGCAGATGTATTCTGTCACTTTCTCTGTTACATTTGTAATATCATGAAGAAAAAGAACTTATTTATAGTTATACTCATTCCTGCCCTGCTGATACTTGGGGCAGTTCTTTTCCCGGTGTACGAGCGGTTCGCCGCAAGTCATATACTCCCCTGCTTTATCAGAATGTTCACCGGTATACTCTGCCCCGGCTGCGGCGGAACTCACGCTCTCAGCGCCCTGCTTCACGGGGATATCATCACCGCTTTCAAATGCAATGCACTTGTACCGGTATGGCTGCTGATACTCTTTGGGGTATGGCTTGATAACCTTTTTGCGCTTCTGGGTAAGGACATAAAAATAATCCCCACAAGCAGCCGGATTCGCCTGACTGCCGTGGGGATCATGGTACTTTATGTTATATTGCGAAATCTATAGCAGGCACTCTGAATGACAGATCAACAGGGTCAGAACCGTTGCCGCCTGATGATGCTGCTGCGCCGTTGCCTGTTACACCGTTCTTCTTTAACTCTGCGATAAGCTGTGCATAGAAGTCGTTGAAGTTCTTGAAGCCGGAATCTACCCACAGCTTTGAGTACTTAGCATCGTTGTACTTCTGGAATTCCTCAGGGACTTCATGTGTCTCATCGTAAAGCTGAACATAGTGGTCTGCGTTGCCGATAAACTTTGCATAGTCCTGAATAGGCTCTTTATAAGCTATGACGATACCAAAAAATACCGCATAAGCGATACCTGCAAGTATGATAGCTGCAATAGCCATACCCTTGCCGCCTTTGTGAGCTGCCAGGGAAATTATAGCGAATATTAAAGCCAGTGTTGCGAATAAGGGTGTAAGTGCAAAAAAGCAGCATACAATGTTCACAATACTGAGAACCAGCGCTGTAATTGCAAAGCCCTTTGAACCGGACTTATCAGGCTTTTCATCAGGTGCTTGATAATTGTTGTTGTCAATAAATACTTCATTACTCATTTTTTCTCTCTCCTATATCATTTTTTTGAGTTCTCACTCCCCTAAAAGGGCGTTTTTGGCTACAACCAGTAAAGCCATTATGACAGCAGTAAGTACTACAGAATTTCTGAGGATATTCTTTCCGTCGTCCTTCATTGCCTGTAACAGGAACATTGCAATGAAAATGAAAAATGCCGCTACAGTTGTCATATCTACAATAACAAGAAATACTGCTACTAATATAAACACACCTGCGATCATGCCGTTCTTAGGCTTTTGCTCATTTTTGGCACTGCTCCCGGCGGTCTCAGTCCTCTTGCTGTATACCGACACTTCTTTCACAGGTCTTGCATGATCCATAGATGCGCTTGTGTTTCTCTGGCTGAATAATGGCAAGTCATTCACTGGTTTGTCATAAGCCGAAGCAGCCTTGTCGTTATGGTCGTGGCTGTGACCTTCTTCACACAGATGACTGTTGTCGATACCGTCCTCGCCGCCTGAGAGATCACCGGTAAATGTCTCCTTACCGAAGTATCCCTTTTTGCCGAAGCGCTTAGTTTCGTCAACCACGTCCCTGTCCATTTCGTCGATCATTTCGCTTGAACTTTCATCAATAGTATACCTGCTGCCCATAATTCTCCTCCTTTCCTTGAGACAACACCACAATCTCTGTACGGTGTTGCCTTATATTTATATGGTATCAGAAATCATCAGTCTCCCATGTCCAGCTTCGTATCTCCAGTTCGTTCAGATTATATGGTGTTTTCTGGTAGACACAGTAGTTGAGCCAGTTGGAAAACATAAGATTTGCTGTACACCGCCATGAGAATACCGGAGTCTTAGTCGGGTCGTCGTCCGGGAAGTAGTTATAGGGTATCTGTATATCCAGTCCCTTGTTTATGTCACGGAAGTACTCAGATGCTATGGTATCTCTGTCGTACTCTGAATGTCCTGTGATGAAGTACTGTCTGCCATTCTTATTGGCAACGATGTGTACTCCGGAAATCTCAGAGGAAGTCAGTACCGCAAGCTGTTCCACCTTGTCGATGTCCTCACGGCGTACTTCTGTATTCCTGCTGTGAGGAACATAGAACACGTCATCAAATCCACGGAGCAGGCGGCTGTTTTCCACCTCCACATGATGCGGGAATATGCCGAACATTTTATGCTCCAGCGGATACTTGGGTACTCCGAAGTGGTAGTAAAGACCAGCCTGGGCTGCCCAGCATATATACAGTGTGGAGTACACATGGGTCTTTGACCACTCGAATATATTGGTTATCTCCTCCCAGTAGTCCACCTGTTCGTACTCTAAAAGTTCCACAGGCG
>CAMOEP010000262.1 GCA_946612185.1 uncultured Ruminococcus sp. | reverse complement strand
GTAGAAATTCTGCTCAAAAATCTGCGCATTATTATAGTGTCAACACGCCCTAACATTCATCAAACCAATAACAATAATACGGAGGTAATGAACATGAGATTTGACAGGCGTGACAATGTGGTGAAAGCACCTGACGGACTGAGAAATCCGCTGTATAAGCTGACTAAGGCATTGGTTGTGGCTATGAGAATGAAGCAGAGTCTTGTGGGAACGAAAGAGGAAGTCCTTGCGAAAGCTGCTGAAATGAACGAAAAAAACCGACACTTTTCCATGCCCACTGACAAAAAGGCTCACTACACCGACCACCTGATACAAGGGCAGTACCATTGTCTTGAGATAAACAACGAAAAGGTTCGGCGGAAGAACGCAGTACTGTTCGTGTTTGGCGGAGGAATGATACTTGGCTCTGACAGCGGAGATGTGGGACTTTCCAGAAAAATCGGCAGTATCACCGGTTCAGACGTGTGGTTTCCATATTATCCGATGTGTCACGAACACGATATGCTGGAAAATGTGCAGATGATCTTTAAATGCTATGAGAATATGCTCAGATTCTACAGCCCTGAAAACATCGTATTTCTGGGATTTTCTTCCGGTGCAGCACTTCTTCTTGATGTCATTACTTACATAAATGAGCAGAATGACAGCGGACAGAGTATCCCCATGCCTGGACTTCTGATACCGGTATCGCCTGGAAGTGTACCTGTTACAGATGCCGAAAAAGCGGCGATATCTGCACTTGATAAGAGGGACATAGTGATACCGGCGGAGTATATGTATACTGCCCGTGAAATAATGTGTCACGGCAGGGAAGTACCGGAAAAATACCTTGCGACTGCCCACGGCGATTTTCGCAGCGCTCACATGACTCACTTCTATTACGGAACGGCAGAGACGCTTTACGCCTTTGCACCCAGCTATGCGGCAAGTTACCGGGAATCCGGAGCGGACTGCGTTTTCCACCTTGGAAAGGGTATGCATCACTGTTATGCCATACAGTACTTCATTCCCGGCTGTAAACCGGCGTTTGATGAGATCATGGGGCTTATCACGGATCATGCTTAAAATATGCTTGATTACTGCATTTTTCTGATAGTATCGCCGCTGAAAGCTGCGGGAAGCGGAAATATAGCAAACGGGCTGATGTTTCTGGCGTTATTTTTACTCATATGAAAGGAGCTTTTATGTATTTGGTTTTTTCGATTTTAGGGCTTATAGGCGGACTGCTTTGCTGTGTAGGTGATATCCTTTTCGACCTGAAAGGCAAGGGCAACGAAAAACTTGGCACATCTAAGAATATTGACAGCAATTGGATAAATATGGCTGATTGGAGATTCGGACTATCCATAGCCCTTGCGCTGATAGGTGACGCATTTGTGGGACTTGGCTTTTATTCCATAGGACTCCAGATAGCTGAAACTCATTCACTTCTGGGCTATCTGACTATTGGCTTCGGATATTTCGGCTCAATGGCTGGAATTTTCATACATTCCTTTGTATGCATACAGGCTCTTATCTACAAAGGTGCAATGATGAACGGCAGTCTGCAAATTGCTGATGATATTCTTGAAAAGCTGTACAAGCAGATAACTCCCACATTTGCAGCAGGCTATATCTCGCTGTTAGTGCCGACAGCACTTATAATTATCGCTATTCTGAACGGCGCACTTGATGTGCCAAAAATATGCGTGATACTGAACCCGGTAGTATTTCTGATAATTGGCATTACCTGCCGTAAATTTGATCCTGTGAAGTTTCAGGATCTCCCCAGAATAATCATGCCCAGCTTCGGACTTTCCATGTTCGGACTGATAGGAATACTCAATCAGATTTGAAGGAGGCAAACGTGAGAAAGGCATATCCGACTTTGTGGGACGATATGGCAGGGATATTGCTGAACATATGGCGGATACGTTTCTCCGGTTCAGCAAGACAAGTATACGCAATATCGGAAAAGCCTGTGTAGTGGGGAATACTCCTGATATTCCGGAGGATATGCAGGAGCGGATCTGGTTTGACTGGGGTGAAAAGGAACTATACGCCAAAACCAGCAAGCCTCTCATTGAAAAGCTGTACCCGAAAGCCAATATCATCGTTCGCAGCGGTTATGAGCATTGCGAGTACATGATGAAGAAGAATTCCAACTATATATGTAAATTAATAAACATCATCGAGCAAGAGGAGTTGTCATAAATGAAAAAATACGACATATCACAGAAAATCACTTTCAAGACAGGTACATATGAACTGAACAGTGATGCGAATTTCAACTATCAGCTTAACCGTGTCATAATGTGGGACGGCGGTGATGCTGAGGAAGTTGCGGCAGTTTCACACCAGATACGCAAAAGTGCCGACTGGGTAAGAATTATGGAAAAGCTTGCAGAGAAAGCTCACGCAGAGGGCAGGACTGAGAATGAGATAGCCTACCTGCGTATGTCAGAATTCTTCATATACGATACTGACCCGAAAAAGAAACAGCGCTATGAGAAGGCTCGTGAACTTTTTTATGAGTACTACTCCGATTACTTTGACAAGGACATTGTAAAACGCTATGAAGTGCCATATGAAAGCGGATATCTTCCTGTTATGGTGACAAAGGCAAAGGGCATAAATAAGGGAACTATCCTGCTTCACGGCGGTAACGACAGCTATTTCGAGGAGTTGTTCTTCCCGATGCTCTACCTTGCTGAAAACGGCTTTGACGTGTACCTCTATGAAGGGCCGGGACAGGGCGGGGTTCTCCGTTTGCAGAATATGAAGTTCACTCACAAATGGGAAAGACCGACTAAAGCTTTGCTGAACTTCTTCAAATTGAAAGATGTGACTATAGTTGGCGCATCACTTGGCGGATACCTTGCGCCCCGTGCGGCAGCATTTGACAAGCGCATCAAACGTGTGGTAGGCTGGTCTATATTCCCCGATTTCTTCGACGTTGTTATCTGTGATCACCCGAAGCCTGTGCGTGATACCATAGACTTCATGTTCTGCATGGGAATGGACGCAGCTATGAATAAGCTGTACACAAACCTTATGGAGAAGGAGGAGATAATCAAGTGGAATCTGCTGCACGGAATGTACGCATACGACGCAAAGACTCCCAGCGATTATGTGCGTAAAATACGCAAATTCACGCTGAAAGGCATTGCTGACAAGATAGACCAGGATGTGCTGATAATCGGCGCAAATAAAGACCATTTCATCATGCCGTATCTGTTTCATGAGGAATATGATATGCTGAAAAATGCCCGTTCACTGACGCTGAGACTTCTCACTGACAAGCAGAATGCCGGCGCTCACTGTAATGTGGGCAATTCTAAACTTGTACTTGATTCTATCATAAAGTGGATAGAGTGCTGCACGGAATGATTTATAAGTAAAACTTATCAGATGCAGCAGAAATCCAGATTGATTTATCAGCATAATTGCGATATAATATAATTACAAAATCAAACACGGAGGTAACAATTATGGCTGATATACTTATCGTTTATTACTCACGCAAGGGAGAAAATTACTGGAACGGCGGTCTGAAAACTATTGCCAAAGGCAATACAGAGCGTGTGGCGGAGTTCATCCAGAAGGCTGTGGGCGGCGATCTTTTTGAGGTAGATACCGTTAAGCCCTATTCCGACAGCTACATGACCTGCATCGAGGAGGCAAAGCAGGAACTTCGTTCTAAGGCACGCCCTGAGATAAAGGCTTTTCCTGAGAATTTTGACGACTATGATACTATATTCGTAGGCTATCCGAACTGGTGGGGAACAATGCCAATGTGTATGTTCACTCTCCTTGAAAAGTTCGATCTCACCGGCAAGACCATCATTCCTTTCTGCACAAACGAGGGCAGCGGTATGGGCAGCAGTGAACGTGACCTTAAAAATCTCTGCAATGGTGCGGTTCTCAAACCCGGTCTGTCTATCCACGGTTCAGAAGCAGAAAACTCCGAAAGCAAGGTTGCTGAGTGGGCTAAAAATAGCATTTGACCACTCATAAAATTAGGGCAACACCGCACAAAGACCGCCTGACGGCTTTGCGGCACATCTGCTTGCATAT
>CAMOEP010000261.1 GCA_946612185.1 uncultured Ruminococcus sp. | reverse complement strand
ATATATCCGCCGTCCTTGAAATTCGGCATAAGATTTGGGTTTACAGCGTAGTAAACGGTGTAGTTTATAAGTCCGGACTCGCCCTGTGCAGTTTCGATACGGTTTACGAAAGTCTCTTTAGCATCGAACGGGCATACACGCTCGTCAAAGAGGGCGTAGCAATCCCCGAAGGTAGTATCAGCGAAGTTGTCATAGGGCATAAGTTCGCCGGGTTTGAACGGCATATCAAGGTTATTAAGTCTATAGCAATACTTGAACGCATTTGCGCCGAATTCCTTTACAGATGCGGGGATATGAGCAGTTGTAAGGTTATAGCAGCTATATGCCACATCGTCCGGAATTTTCTCAATTCCTTCGGCAAAAGTTATTTCCGCAAGTCCGCTGCCGACAAAGGGGGATTCGCATTTTGTCAGCGATACCGGGATAGTGATACTGTTTATGCTTGAACAGTTTGCGAATGCCCTGTAGTATATGTTCTCGATGCCCTCCGGCAGATTTACGCTGCTAAGGCTTGTGCAGTCATAAAAAGCGTACTTGTCAATAGTTTTTATGGAGGAGGGGAGAGTAAGTGCAGTCAGCGAAGGCAGGGAGTCAAATGCGCTTATGCCGATATATTCCAGAGTATCGGGAAAAACTATCTTCGACAGCTTGTCGCAGTCTTCAAAGGAGCTTTCGTATATTTTCGTAATTCCCTCTGCGAATGTTACCTTTTGCAGAGCGTCGCAGTCATAGAAAATGCAGTACAAGTCCTGACCGCCATTGCTGTAAAGTCCGGCAGGGTAGGCAACTTCCTGTAGAGCATCATCTGACGCAAAAGCGAAAGAACCGATACGGCAGTCCTCCTCCGGCAGACGTACACTTTCCAGGCTGTCGCAGTTGTAGAAAGCGGAGTTGCCGATGTCATTAACTGTGTCGGGCAGGTAAAGCTGAGTAAGAGCGCTTTCAGTGAAAGCGTAGTTGCCGATAGCGGTCACATTTGCCGGTAAATCAATGCTTGTGAGCTTTTTACAGCTACTAAAGCTGTTTTCACCGATAGTGGTGATATCACTGCCGAAGTTTATCGCAGTGAGATTTGATGCGCCGTTGCATATTGAATTTGGAATGATCTCCATACCCGGCTCGAAACTGATGCTTTCCAGAGAAGAACCCCAGAACGCCCTGTCAGCTTTGGTTATCTGCTTGGGAACGGTGAATTCCTTGATAGCATAAGCATCGCTGAAAAGTCCGTAGCCGAATGTTGTAACTGAATCGGGGATAACTATTTCGGTAACGTACTGAGTACGGTAGCAAAGTCTGGAAGGGATAGTCTCCATGCCCTCCTCGATAATGACCTTTTCCACATACGAGCTTTCGAGCGTTCCGTCAGCGTAGGTCACACCTTTGGGTATGGTTATCTCTTTGAGCAGTTTATCATTATAAAATACAGAGCCGTAGATCTCTTTCAGTGAAGACGGCAGCGGGAACGATTCGATAAGTTCACATTCTCCAAAAGCGTAACTTCCGATAATTTCCACGCTGTCCGGCAGCATTGAGGGCGTGAAGCTGTCGCAGTCATAGAAGCCGTATTTCTTTATCTCGATAAGTCCGTCGGGAAGTTTCAGGTCGGTGAGAAGGTCGGCGTTCTCGAAAGCGGACTGCCCGATTATCCTGACAGAATCCGGGATAACCACTTCCGTCAGATTATCCGCCTTGTAAGCCAGATTATTTGGAACGTGTTCGATGCCGTCCTCCAGGATTATCTTCTCGATACTGCTGCCCTGAAAACCGGTCATTGTGCCTGTGCCGTAAGCAGTACCAGATGCAATGCCATTAATGGGGAAGCCTTTGGGTATGGTCAGTTCTTTCAGGTACGGGCACTTGTCAAACGCCTGAATACCGATCTCTTGCAGGGAATCCGGCAGGTCTAAGGAGGAGATAGCCGTATTCCTGAAAGTGCCCGAGCCTATTTTGGTAATACTATCTGGCAGAGTCACGCTTGTGAGGGCGTAAAAGTCCTCGAATCCGTCGCCGCCCAGGGTGGTGACTGCCTTACCTTCGATAGATTCCGGTACGACGAGGGAGGTGGTAGTCTCCTTGTCGCCGGTGCAGCCGGTTATGATAACTTCGCTGTCGGTTATTTCATAGGTGAAGCCGTCAGCCGTTTCGCCTGTGATGCTTTCAGCAATTACGGGCAGAGCTGCCGGAAATGCGGATAGTCCGGCTGAAACGGTCATAACTGAAGCGGTCAATGCTGAGAAAAATCGTCGTTTCATAGTCAAAACCTCCATAACTTTTAACAGATCGGTGCCTAATATATATTATTATAACATATACCTGCGATATATTCAACTAATGTCATTCAATTGTCATTGACAAATATTATGACATAGGTTATAATATGTGTATAATTATATGGCTGGGGAGGTAAGGGGATGTTTTGCGAAAGACTTGACCGGCTTATGTCGTTTCTGCATTTAAGTAACAGCGATATTGCGGAACTTGCAGGCTTTGACAGGTCGAACGTGAGCCGAATGAGAAACGGCAGCAGGATTCCACGGAAAGACGGCGCAAGCGTCAGGCGGCTTGTAAATGCGATAATTGAACTCGCATATCTTAACGGCATCGAGGATATGCTTATGACAGCGGTGGCACTTGAGACAGATGACGCAGAAAATTTGCCGACAGCGGTCATTAAGTGGCTGTACGATGAGAAAGTGTGCAGCACTGTTCCGGATAATGAGCAGGTGAAGTTACGGTCAACTGAGGTTTTCGGCAGGAAACTCAGGAGTATCATCGAACTTGCAGGTATATCCAGCGTGAACCTCAGCAAGGCGGTAAATATAGACCCTTCCTACCTCAGTCGCATGAGGACGGGCAAACGTCTGCCTGGAGAGAATTCCAGAGTGCTGGAGGATATATGCAGCGTTCTGATAAGAAAAATTGCCGAAAAACAGCGACTTTCTGAACTTGCCGGGATAATGGGCGATGATCCCGGAAACTTTTCAGCAGAGCCGGTTCATTTGTCAGCATGGCTGATGAATCTATCTGAAGCGGCGTACAAAGTCACCGTAGACAGGCTTATCAAGCGGATAGGCACACTCAGCCTGGAAATTACTGCACCAATACCGCCAGTGCCGCAGGAAGTTGTCGAAAGCGTAAAACATGATGCATCGCTGAATTACCGTGGAACTGAGGGACTGCGTAAAGCGGTGACACGTTTTTTGCTGTCCGCAGCCGAGCGGGGGAGTACCCTTCTGCTTTACTCCGATCAGAGCATGGAATGGATGGGGGGAGAGTATAACGCCCTCTGGCGGTCGCTTCTTGCAAACGCCCTCAGCCGGGGAGTAAAGATAAGGATAATCCACAACATCGAGCGTGGAGCGGCTGAGATGCTGGACGCAATTTCTGGTTGGCTGCCGCTTTATATGACTGGCATGATAGAGCCGTACTACTGCACGCTCCCCAGCAATGGCAGGTTTGGCTGCACTCTGTTCCTTGACCCAGGCTGTGCCTGCATTGAGGGATTCTGCGTCCGTGGGACTGATGCGGAGTGTGGGTATACCTACTTTACCGATCCGGAACAGCTTGAAGTCCGCAGGAATGAGTACCTCCGGCTTCTGGAAATGAGCCGCCGCCTTGTGGAGATAACTCCCGGTACGGCTGAACCTGTGCCGGATTCGTTCCAGCGGACTATTGACGATGTTCAGGTGATGATAAGCGAGGGGACGGTTATTCTCACGAAGCTTACCTCGCCCAGTTATTCCTTCCGGTTCGACCATCCATTGCTTGTTGAGCCGTTTCGGAATTTCGTAATATAGAGTGGCTTATACAAAAACAAGTGCCGGGATACTTCGTGTATCCCGGCACTTTTTAGGATGAATGTAAGTAGATATCGCTCAGAAACCATTAAGGTGGTAAGCACTCATAACAGAGGGGTAATTTCTGTAGCAGTAGTCAAGGTCAACATTGCTGCCGATACCGCTGACGCTGCCGGTGCTGTACTGCCATACGCCGTATTTATAGGCGAAATTAGGCTTTTCAACGCCCTTGCTTGCGATCCATACATCGTACTTGTCGAATATGGA
>CAMOEP010000260.1 GCA_946612185.1 uncultured Ruminococcus sp. | reverse complement strand
ACCACTACAACTCCGTAGGCTATAACACAGCGCTCAGCTATCACCTTATGGGTGCAGTTGAAGGCTCTACCGACGGTACACACTTCTGCGAGAAGGGTGCTAACATCGTAGCCGGACTTGTAGCAAAGGCAGTAAAGGATCAGAAGATCGCAGGTCTTGCTGAAAAGGTAAAGTAATATAAGAACCTGTCCACATAGGGATTCATGCACGTATTTTCGTCAAATTTTGCCGGTGACTGCGTTAAAAATCCTTGAAGGGCGACAGCCCGTCTGCGGATTTTTGCCTTGTCACCGACAAAATTATGCCTGAAAATCCGTACATTCACCCTATGTGGACAGGTTCTAACAAAAATCCGGCAGTCTCTATGGGCTGCCGGATTTTTACTCATTTTTGCTTTCATTGGTGTATGGTGGTGTAGGGGGTGTAGGGTTTTCCTATTTAAACGCATGGAAAATTAAACTTTAGTATACTAAAGTCTATAAAATATATAAAGGTATACGCAGACCCTACACCCCCTACACCAATTAATATTTTTAGCAGAATATATGTACAATTAAGGCAACACCGCAATTACACATTAAAAGAAAAGAGCGCCCCTGAAAACAGGAACGCTCTAAATTCTTTGTGAACCGTAATTATGCTCTCTCGACCTTACCAGAACGCAGGCATCTTGAGCAAGCGTAGATATGACAAGGAGTACCCTTGACGATAGCCTTAACACGCTTTACATTAGGCTTCCATGTTCTGTTTGAGCGTCTGTGAGAGTGGGAAACCTTGATTCCGAAAGTAACTCCCTTTCCGCAGATATCACACTTTGCCATCAGGCTGCACCTCCTTATAAATTCTGAAAATCTAAATTAGACAACATTAAGATTATAACATATATTTTCAGAAAATGCAAGTACTTTTCAAAAAAAAATCAAAAAAATTTTTTCGTGGATTTGTGTCCCTTTTGGGCGAATTCAACAGCATACCGCCGCCGGGTATTGACTTAATGGCTCGAATCGTTTATAATAAATATGTATATGTTCATGCACAGACGGGCATAATTACCCTGATATTCTTTTTCAGGAGGCTTCGCTCATGTGTGCAAACGATTCAGACAATAACCAGGTCATATCTCAGGATAACGGCGATACACCGTCCCAGAACGCCCGCCACCTTATCCACTGCCTTAATATAATCGGGCAGATCGAGGGGCATTACGTCCTCGACAAGCAGAACAAGACCACACAGTATGAGCATATCATACCCGCTCTTGTGGCTATCGAGCAGGACAGAAGCGTCAAGGGGCTGATAATTATCCTTAATACCGTCGGCGGCGATGTGGAGGCTGGGCTTGCCCTTGCGGAACTTATCGCCAGCATGAAGACCCCTACGGTATCCCTTGTGGTGGGCGGCGGTCACAGTATCGGCGTTCCGCTGGCAGTAAGCGCTAAACGCTCGTTTATCGTCCCGTCGGCTTCAATGACCATTCACCCGGTACGAATGAACGGCACTGTTCTGGGCGTTCCCCAGACGCTCAGCTATTTCAGCCGTATGCAGGACAGGATAATCGACTTCATCACCCGGCACAGCAATATAACTGGGGACACCTTCCGGGAGATGATGATGAATACCTCTGAACTGGTCATGGACGTAGGTTCAGTGGTGGAGGGCGAAGATGCCGTAAAGCTTGGGCTTATCGACAGCCTGGGCGGTCTGGGCGATGCCCTGGAATGTCTTTATGATATGATAGAAAGCTCGCCGCAAAGGTATGAAAATGATGCGGCTGATTATAACGGAGGAAAATATGGCAGCAAGACAGACTAAAGCGTCTACCAAAAAAGAGAAAAAAGAACCTGCCCAGAAGGCTAAACCTAAAAAGAAAAAGGTTCAGGAGGAAGAAGTGAAGGAGGAGGAAAAATCCTCCGGATTCGGCGGACTTTCCATAGAGGAGAGATTCGCCCTCATGGACGAACAGAGAAGCCGGAGAATATCCATTATCACTTTCGGTCTGGGTATACTCATGGCGCTGATGATATTCATTCCCGGCACGTCAGGCTGGTACAGAGTCCACACCGCTATCATGGGACTTTTCGGCGTATCAGCGTTTTTTGTGCCGATAATACTTGTGTACGTTTCCGTCCTCATGGGCAGCCGTGAGAACCGGGCAGATGCAGGGCGGAAGTTCTGGTGGGGATTCTTCTTCATACTCCTGACCAGTGCCGTAATACAGGTTTTTGCCGTGGGAAAACTGCCTTCAAAGGGCTTTCTCAAGAATTTCAGCGCACTTTTCGAGGAGGGCGCACAGCTTCACGGCGGCGGTGTTGCAGGCTACCTTTTCGCAGGGCCGCTGCTTCACGTTTTCGGCACTACCGGAGCGAGGATAATCTCCCTGCTGCTGGTATTCATCGGCACTATGCTGGCAAGCGGAAAGACTATCCCGGAGTACTTCCGCTGGCTGATGACCCCGTTTTTCTTCATTGCCAACTGTATCGCCGGTGTGAACAGCCTTATGCTTGGCGGAACGTTCAACGAAGGCTTCTACGGCGAGGACGATGAGGAGGACGATGATCCGGAGACAGATTATTCCGCAGACTACGCAATAAACCGCAATAGTATAGATATGCCGCTCACTCCGCCTGTGGTGGACGATTTCGAGGAACTTGATACTTACAGGGGCGACCTTGAAGCACTGAATCTCCTTGACCCTGAACCTATCGAGCCGCTTCCGCCGGTAAATGCCGAGCCGAGAGGCGTTCCCGACGAGGACGGGTTCATATTCGACGTACCACTTCCCGGCGAGGAGGGCGCACCTGTTTTCAATGAGCCTAAGCCTTTGCCGCCGCTGAAGCGTGTGAAGCGCAAAGAGCCTGTGCTTTCCGAGCCTGAGCCGGAAAACGTCAGCGGCGAGGAGAATGACACTGATGATGATGATGATGAGCTGGATATGCTCATAAATCAGGCGGCTGAGAAGAAGGCAAAGCGTGACGCTGCCGCAGCAGGGGAACTTATTGACAGCGAGCCGAGGGAGATCCCCCAGCAGATATACATTCTCCCAGGACTTGACCTGCTGGCGCTGCCGGACGTTCGTTCCAACAGTGCCGAGGCTGCACAGGAAATGCGTGAGAAGGCAGATACTATCGTTAATACATTTAAGAGTTTCGGCGTTGAGGTAAAGATACGCAACATTTTCCGTGGCCCTTGCATAACCCGTTACGAGATACAGCCCGGTGCAGGCGTTAAAGTCTCCAAGATAAAGGGACTTGAGGACGATATCGCCCTTAACCTTGCCGCACAGGGCGTGCGTATCGAAGCGCCTGTCCCCGGAAAGTCAGTAGTGGGCATAGAAGTCCCCAACATCAACAAGGATACCGTTACTATCCGTGAGATACTGGCTTCCACCGAGTTCAAGAGCGCCCGGAGCAAGCTGGCGTTCGCAGTCGGCAAGGACATCACAGGTAACTCTGTAGTGGGCGATATCGCCAAGATGCCACACGTTATCATCGCAGGTACTACCGGTTCAGGTAAGTCGGTTTGTACCCGTTCCATAATCATGTCCCTGCTTTACAACGCAACTCCTGAAGAAGTGCGTATAATACTTATCGACCCTAAGATAGTTGAGTTCAAGGTATTTGAGGGTATACCCCACCTGCTGACTCCTATCGTTACCGATGCAAAGAAAGCGCCGGGTGCGCTGAACTGGGCGGTCATGGAAATGATGCGCCGTTATCAGACCTTTGCGGACGTTAATGCAAATGACCTGCGCTCCTACAATGAACTCGCTGAAATGGAGGAGGACATGGAGAAATTGCCGCAGATAGTTATTTTCATCGACGAGCTGGCTGATATGATGCTTGTTGCCGGCAAGGAAGTGGAGGACTCTATCTGCCGTCTGGCGCAGATGGGACGTGCGGCAGGTATGCACCTGGTCATCGCTACTCAGCGTCCTACCACCGACGTTATCACAGGTCTTATCAAGGCGAATATACCAAGCCGTATCGCACTTTCCGTTATGTCTCAGGTGGACTCACGAACCATTATCGACATGGCAGGTGCGGACAAGCTTCTTGGTAACGGCGATATGCTGTATATGCCTATCGGTATCGGCAAGCCTAAGCGTGTACAGGGCTGTTTTGCGTC
>CAMOEP010000259.1 GCA_946612185.1 uncultured Ruminococcus sp. | reverse complement strand
TGCAAGCAGATGTGCCACAAAGCCGTCAGGCGGTCTTTGTGCGGTGTTGCCTAAACACTCCATGCTGATAGTTATACTATTATTATATCACATTTTCACAAAAATAAAAGACTTTTTCGCCACATATTCTATTTTTGGTATTATGCACATCATATTATTGACGCATTTGTGCATTTTAACGTTACAACCCCATGTTTTACGGTATAAATTAAGGAATATTGCGGTTTCTTGGATTTTTTCCGGAAAATCATTGACTTTTGCAGAAAACAAGTATATAATTACTACGATTGGAGGCTTGATTTATGGACGACATTGAAATATACCTTAACAGACTTTTCCCGGAAAAAGCAGTGTACGCCGAACTTTCCAAAAATTTCGGCGGTGCAAAGATAAGCTGTGTTGATGAGCTGAGAAGCTACATTGACCAGCATAAGGGACTTTCACTGAAAGTCTACGTCTCAAACGAGGAGACAGAAAACAAGGCTGTAGATGAGATCTCAGCAGTTCTGGAAAAGGCTGCCGCTGAGGACAAGCTGTCTCTGAGCATTACTGTTGACGAGTTTCTGAACCTTATTGACAGCGAGGCTCACCTTACCTCTCAGGCTAAGCCCAGAAGCCTTGTTCACCGTGACGGCGACCTGCACCCGGCTGTACACATATGGATAATCAAGCGCAAGGACATGGGTATATATGTACTCCTGCAAAAGCGCTCTCACGAAAAGGACATAAGCCCTGACTGCTTCGATGTTTCCGCCGCTGGTCATGTTTCACAGGGCGAGGAGTTCCGCAGCAGCGCAGTCCGTGAGACTGAGGAGGAGCTGGGTCTGAAGATACACGGAAGCCGCCTGGAGCTTATCGGTCTGCACAGATGCCAGAACGACGAGGGCAATATTCACGATAACGAGCTGAGAGCCGTTTACCTTTGCCGTGAACCCGTTGATACCGAGCATTTGAAGCTCCAGAAATCGGAGGTTTCAGAAGTGTGCTGGGCTGAGGTGGACGAAATGCTTGCATCTATGGGAACAAGCGATTTCCACCACTGCATAGACCTGAGCGAACTTCAGATGATAAAGAAAGCTGTATTCTGATACAATAAAAACTGCCCCTGAGTGTTGAACATATCACTCAGGGGCATTGTGTTTAGCCGCATTATCTGATGTTTTCTTCCAAATATCCGTAAAGTAAAGACCACATATCAAAATCGGTATTCAGATAAAAGCCTTTTTCCAATTCATCTATCTTGTCACAGAATTCATCATGAACAGCTTCCGATCCTGCATCGTCACTTATACTCTCGATCCGTTTTGTATAATGCGCATCAAGGCGAAGTGCTTCCGAAAGAATATCCGCATCATGTTTATCACCGATCGCACGAAAAGCATTGATTATCTTCTCATAGTAATCACTTGAAAAATATCCGTCAAACGGCGTGGAAAACCCTTCCATATTGCTAACTGTGTCAAAGTCTAAAATGAAAAGGGCATTCTGTATGAAGCTTTCACATTCAAACCACTTCTCATGATCGCTCTCGTACATTTCAAGCGCAAGTTTTTCACATAGTTCTTCACCTGAAAACTGCCTGAGATCAATCTCACTTTCATCTATCCATTTCATTTTGTTATCTCCAATAAATCAATATATTCGTGGTGTCTTGCTTATCCTAATTTGTCCATGCACAGCTTTATCAGCCATATTATAAGATAATGCACCGGGTAGAAGCCATAGAAGAACCACTTCGTAAATACCGGGTGTTTGCCCTTTTTGCCGTTGTAGAATACGGTCATGCACAGGTACGCAAGCACAAATGATGCAAACATGATGCATACATAGAGTATCAGCTTTCCGGTGTCTACCTTGCCCAGTGAGAACAGATTCAGAATGCAGTTGACAAGCATCAGCGAGGCGGAGGATATGAACCTTGCCTTCGGGCGTTCACGGAAAATATGCAGGCAGAGTATTATCAGTACGCCTATTATCATCCAGTCCGAAAACAGCAGGACACTTCCGGCAACACAGAGTGCTATAAGGGCTATCCTCTGCCACAGTCTGAATTTGCTCTCCCATGCCATTATCGCCAGAAGTCCGAAAAGCAGCGAGAAAATAACATTGGTCGTCCACCAGCCGTATATAGGCTGCATTACAAGCCAGTCGAAAGGCTGGGTTATGCAGGCGAATATCAGAAGCCGAAGGGCGTACTTTTTTCTGTCCCGTGTGTACTTGTAGCCGTCGGCGATGAAGAAGAACATTACCGGCGGACAGAACAGTGAAAATGCGGCAAGTATCAGCAGCGGCACAGGCAGCCTGAATACAGCCAGTGAGTCGTCCGGGTGATACATAAGATTTATCCAGGCAATAGCGTGACCGATGAACATGGGGATTATCGCCATATACTTCATAATATCCCGGTTAAATATCTTATAGTTTCTGGTTCCCATTCACACCCTCCTCAGATGCATAATGAATCAGCAGTCAGCTTGCAGCTTAAACCATACTATCAATAGAACTTAGTCCCCCGCAAAATAAGGTTCTGCGACTGCAAAAGTCCATGTTCTAAACAGTAAGCGAGCCGCAGGCAAGCGTCAGTGCGATCTGCGGTCAAGCTGGCTCAGCTTGCGGTCAAGCTGGCTCAGCTTGCAGCAGCTTGCTCCGGCTATTGACCAGAATATGGGCGAGAATGTGATGTTGCTCACGCCTATCATAAGTACCAGTACTCCACATATCGCCATGAAGCATAATGCCACTGAACTGTCAGATTTGCGGCGCTTCATTCCGGAAACCGCAAAGCCGATCACACTTACCAGAAGAAGTCCCAGTACTACCGCTGAAAGTACTCCACGGGTTGCGGCTGTGTAGAGTATCTCGTTGTATACCTTGTCGAATGTTCCCTTGTTGTTCATGATGATGTCGGTAATATCATCAGGTTCGCTGCCGTCAGCAGTTTCAGAAGTGTAAAGCTGAGGGAATACAAGCTGATCCGGACCTGTACCAGTAAGCGGATCCTTGCTGATTATGTTCATGGTCTTGTGATTGAGTCTGGAGTATACACCAAATGAATCGTCAATGTCAAAAAGACTTACGTCCGGCTCACCGCTTGCGGACAGGCGATAGTAGGAATCCGCCCACCAGAGAATGCGTCCGTCATACAGGCGATAAGATGTGATATTTCCGATAGCTCCGGCATTTACAAGGACAATTCCCAGAACTGCCGGAAGCACCACTGCCGCAGCAGAAAGCATCTTGATCTTAGGTGCTTTTGTAACCAGTGTCATCACGATCGCTGTGACTGCACTGAACACAAGAGCAAATATTCCTACGATCGAGTAAGTAAACACAAGCACAAATGAGAAAAGACAAAGGCATATCAGGCTCAGAATGCGATGAACCTTTTTCTTGCCGAGAATAAAGCCGAAAATTGCTGCAACTGCTGAAAGGCTCAGCACCATTGCCAGAAATATGGGCGACTGGCACAGTCCAGATGCGGCATTTGCCTTTATCTCCATTGATATGCGGCTGTACTGACCAAGCTTTCCGGTGAATATCTGGATAAGTGCCCAGAGTGAATTCAGCGCACCGGTGCAGATAACAGCAGTTATAAGGGTGCTTAATGCCTTCTCCCTCTTGACAGATGCCGCTGTCACGAAGAAGCTGAAATAGAACAGGATCGCCAGAAGTCCCTCACCACGCCCTGTAAAGCCGTATATTGATATTGTCGTATCGTAGGAGGCAAGTGAGGATATTACAGCCAGAAGCACAATTATTCCGAAAACACAGACCGGGAAAACCGTCTTTCCGGAGATGTACTTCTTGATAAGTCCGATAAGTGCAAGCACCATGCATATTACTCCTGAAAGCGCCAGACCAGCGGCTGAGATCGAGTAAATGTTGGTGCCTGTTATCTCAGGGGCTGCCGTTGCCAGACTTGTAAGCAGGCAGGCGGCAATAAGTCCCTTTGAAGCCAGTGAGGAATATTTCTCCTCAGTCATATTAAGTATGAAATTTGATTTTTCCGAAGAATTGAAAAGTTGCTTAGCCATAAGAAAAGCCTTTCGTTAGTTTATTTTACTGATATAGTCACAATACATTCGTCACCGCTGACAGAGTCAACAGTAACGCTGATACCAGGGTCGATAGTTTCGCCCTCGTA
>CAMOEP010000258.1 GCA_946612185.1 uncultured Ruminococcus sp. | reverse complement strand
AAAGGGGGTCTGGGGGGAGAACCTTTCTTCAGAAAGGTTTCCCCCCAGTAAAAGTAGCCACGGAGTAATAGTAGCCTTAGCAGTAAAAGTCGGCATTATAAGCCCAGGAGGGCGAGGATATCGGACTTGGGGCGAACGCCGACGGCTTTGTTGACGATAGCGCCGTCCTTGACAACGACGAGGAGGGGGATATGGTCGGCATTGAAAGCCATAGCCAGTTCAGGCTGTTCATCGACGTTTATCTTGCACACCTTTACTTTGCCGTCGTACTCGTCAGCAATCTCCTCGACGACGGGGGCGAGCATCATGCATGGACCGCACCAGCCAGCCCAGAGGTCGATAAGAATGGGCATACCCTTATAGTTGCGGATCTCCTCGTCGAAGTTTTCCTTAGTGATATTTATCTCAGCCATAAATCAGTCCTCCTTAGACTTGTAATAAAGCATACAGTGGCAGAATCCCTCGAAATCAGGGTCAGCGATCTGGTCACGGAATTCCTTGCACATACACTTATTTTCGGGGGTTTTAGCGATACGGCAGGGGCAGTAGCCGTCTTTCATTTTCAGCCCCTCTTTAATCCTTGCCACGACTTCCTTGTCGGGGTTCAGGGTAACTTTCATTATTTCATCAGCTCCTCAGCTAAAGCGTCGATCTGCTGGATATTAGCAGATTTTACAGCGGAAGTGATAGTAACAGTTGTGTCGAGCCAGGTGATATTCTTTGACTTCTCGAACATACCCTTGATGACCTTAGCAGCAGTAGGAGCCCAAGAACCGTTCTCAATGATACCGATAGTACGGTTCTGGTAATTTCTCTCTGTCAGGTCGAGGATAAAGTGCTTCATGAAGGGGAATATATCGGCGTTGTAGGTTGTAGTAGCGAGAACCAGCTTGCCGTAGCGGAAAGCGTCCTCAACGGACTCAGCCATATCCTCACGGGCAAGGTCAGCGATAGCAACCTTGGGGCAGCCCAGAGCGGTAAGCTTTTCAGCCAGCATTTCAGCAGCCTTTTTGGTGTTGCCGTACACTGAGGTATAAGCGATGAAAACGCCCTCAGATTCAACGCCATAGCCTGACCAGGTATTATACAGACCCAGGTAGTAGGGGAGGTTCTCAGTGAGTACAGGGCCGTGGAGAGGGCATATAGTCTGGATATCCAGAGCGCCAGCCTTTTTGAGAAGTGCCTGAACCTGAGCGCCGTACTTGCCAACGATGCCGAAGTAGTATCTGCGAGCCTCGCAAGCCCAGTCCTCCTCAACGTCCAGAGCGCCGAATTTACCGAAAGCGTCAGCGGAGAAGAAAACCTTGTCGGTAGTATCATAAGTCATCATTACCTCAGGCCAGTGAACCATAGGAGCGAAAACAAACTTCAGCTCGTGACTGCCCAGAGAGAGAGTATCGCCGTCCTTGACAACCAGCTTCTTGTCGCCCAGGTCAAGACCCTCGAAGAAGTTAGCGATGAAAGTGAAGGTCTTAGCGTTGCCGACGATAACGGTATCGGGGTAAACCTCAATGAACTTTTTCAGGTTAGCGGAGTGGTCAGGCTCCATGTGCTGAACGATGAGGTAGTCGGGCTTGCGTCCGCCGAGAGCCTCGCTGAGATTTGCGAGCCACTGGTCAGTGAAGTTTGCGTCAACTGTATCGAACACAGCGACCTTCTGGTCGAGTATAACATAGGAGTTGTAAGCCATGCCGTTTGGCACGTCGTACTGACCCTCAAACAGGTCGATCTGGTGGTCGTTAACGCCTATGTAAATAATGTCTTTAGTAATATTGTTCATTGGTAAAACCTCATTTCCATGAAAAAAATTTGCAATAGAATATTTTAATTCATATTTATATTATAACACAAACTGCGCCGAATTAAAAGTGACAAATGCAACAAATCGAAAAAACTCCGGGGAATCGTTATAATATTTATGAATTATCTTGCTTTAGGAAATACATTTAACATTTATAGCGGGTATTCGGCTATATTGCGTTGAGGGGAGTGCCGGGGGAAGTAGGGGGAGTGGGCGGAGAGGTGTCCGGGGGAGGTGGGGGAATCCGTACATTTGCACAATATTGCTAAAGGTGTACGGAACAGATGTTCTGACAGGAAACAGAAAATCCTCCTGAATGTTGAATAACTTCGTAGGAATACCCTTTGACAAAGTAGGGATAATATGGTAAAATAGTGACATCGTGTAGCGAAAGCGTAAGTCCGGATAACCTGTCCGGGCTTGCGCTTTTTTTGTTTATCAACAGGAGGAGTATTATGGAAAAAGACAAGACCATTGCACGAATGTCTGAAACACCAGTGAAGAAACTCATGCTTCAAATGGGTGCGCCTATGATAATATCAATGGTGCTGCAAGCGTTCTACAACATCGTAGACAGCGCATTCGTATCGAACATGAAGACCGGCGGCGAGGAAGCACTGAACGCCCTGACACTTGCGTTCCCGGTGCAGATGTTAATGGTGGCAGTGAGCATAGGAACAGGCGTGGGCATGAATGCGCTGCTGGCAAAGTCGCTGGGACAGGGAGACTTGAAGCGTGCTGCAAAGGTTGCCGGAAACGCTGAGTTCCTGGGAGCGGTGATATATCTGATATGCCTTTTGTTCGGCGTACTCGGAGTAAAGGGGTACATCACAAGCCAGACCGCAAACCCGGTGATCGGAGAAATGGCGGTAAGCTATCTGAGAATATGCTGCACCTGTAGCCTGGGAATAGTTTACTTCTCGGTATTTGAAAAACTCTTGCAGGCGACGGGACTTTCACTGTACTCCACAATAGCCCAGATAACCGGCGCAGTCATAAACATCGTCCTTGACCCGGTGCTTATCTATGGACTTTTCGGACTGCCGGAAATGGGTGTGAAAGGTGCAGCATGGGCAACAGTCATCGGACAGATGTGTTCGTTCCTGGCGGCACTTGTGTTCCACGTGAAACAAAATAAGTCAGTAGCGAACGGACTTAGCTATATGAAGCCTGACGCAGGGGTTATCAAGGGAATATACTCTATCGGATTCCCGGCAATAATTGCCCAGGCGCTCATGTCGGTAATGACCTACGGTCTGAACCTGATACTTGTGCAGGCAGGAGAAAGCATGGTCACAGCTTACGGGCTTTACTACAAGATACAGCAGTTCATTCTCTTTGCTGCCTTCGGACTCAGGGACGCAATCACCCCGATAGTTTCATTCAGTCACGGCATGGGAAGCAGGGAACGTGTAAGGGACGGAATAAAGTACGGTATCATGTACACGCTTATCATTATGGCGGTAGGATTTATCGGACTGGAGATATTCGCAGTTCCACTGGCAGGAGTTTTCGGATTATCCGGAACGACCCAGCAGCTTTGCATCAGTGCGATCAGGGTAATATCAATTTGCTTCATATTTGCCGGTGCGAATATAGCAATGCAGGGAATCTTCCAGGCACTTGACAGCGGAATCGAGTCGCTGGTAATATCAGTACTGAGGCAGTTCTTGCTGGTTCTGCCGGTTGCGTGGTTCATGACAAGGGTCATGGGCGATGATACTGAAAAAGCGTGGCTTGTGTGGCTGACATTCGTTATTGCGGAGACAGTTACAGCAGCGGCAGCAGTTCTCATGATGAGAAAAACGGTTAAAAGGGCATAAGGCAAAACCGCACAAAGACCGCCTGACGGCTTTGCAGCGCATATACTTGCATATTTTCCGGCATCTTGCACATAAATTTTTTGACATACGTCAGTATGCCTGCAAAATTTCTGCACAATCTGCCGAAAAATCTGACTGCGTATCTGCGCCGCAATCTCTGTGCGGTGTTGCCTTAAAAAAGAGGTACGGTGAAAACCGTACCTTTTTTTGTGGTGAGCATTGCGGCTGTTTTTTCTGAGGTAATTCTTCTGGGCAAGAGTTTTTTCTAAGGCTCTTTGTTGAGACTTCCGCTCCTAAAAAATTCTCTCCCTGATATGGCACAGTAAAAGTAGGTCGTTGAAACATACTTAAAATGCCATATCAGGGAGAGAATTTTTCAAAAGCCGAAAGTTTTAGGAAGGGGGCTTGGGGGATAACCCTTTTTCAAAAGGGTTTCCCCCAACAGAAGCAGCCCCAGAGCAATATCAGCCCTTAGAAAGTCTCCACACGGTCGGCTTTGTCCTCGATGCGGGCGATTATCTCATAGCC
>CAMOEP010000257.1 GCA_946612185.1 uncultured Ruminococcus sp. | reverse complement strand
GAGCGCATCAAGGGTCTGGACAACGCTGTTATCCCCGGATTCTACGGCAGAACTACTGAGGGCGTTGTAAGAACTTTCTCCAGAGGCGGCTCTGACGTTACCGGCTCTATCATCGCTAACGCTGTAAGGGCTGAGATATATGAGAACTGGACTGACGTTTCCGGCTTCCTGGTAGCTGACCCCAGAATCGTTGAGAACCCTGACGTTATCTCAACAATCACTTACCGTGAACTGAGAGAACTTGCTTACATGGGCGCTTCCGTACTCCACGAGGACGCTATATTCCCTGTACGTTCCGCAGGTATCCCTATAAATATCCGCAATACAAATGCTCCTGAGGACGCTGGTACTATGATCGTTCCCAACGACTACGACTTCAGCAAGGAGAGCATGAGCCACACTATCACCGGTATTGCCGGCAAAAAGGGCTTTAGTACTATCAATATCGAAAAGGCAATGATGAACAACGAGATCGGTTTTGCGATGAAGGTCATGAAGGTGCTTTACGACAACGGTCTTTCCTTCGAGCATATGCCTTCCGGTATCGACACAATGAGCATCACTCTGGACAGCGAGAAGCTTGCACCTGTCCGTGAGAAGGTACTGTCCGAGATACGCAGAGAGGTTGCGCCTGACCATATCGAGATCGAGGACGGCATTGCTATCCTGGCAGTAGTTGGCAGACGCATGAAGAATACCCGTGGTACAGTTGCGAGAGTATTCGCATCAATGGCACACGCAAGAATAAATGTTAAGCTTATCGACCAGGGTTCAAGCGAGCTGAATGTTATTATCGGCGTAAGCGAGAATGACCTGCCTGAGGCAATCCGCCGCATCTACGATATGTTCATCAACTCTGAACCCGTCATCAATGCGTAATGCGTAATCAATGCGTAATGCGTAATGCGTAATTATGGTGTCGCCCTGCGGCGACGAATTTAAAAAAGATACCGTCCGGTTCATCAAGTGAGCCGGACGGTTTTTGTTTTGTATGAACTGCGGCGGTAAACTACTGCTACAGAATTAGCAGAGCGCAATTACGCATTACGCATTACGCATTACGCATTAATAGGGCAGCAGGAATTCTCCTGCTTTCCACACGCCGTCCTCAATAACTACCGAGAACTGCGCATCATTGGTGAAGGGTTCTTCTCCGTTTATATCGGTGGGATCGTAGTAACTGGTCACTGTGAAGAATATCTCGTCCGGAGTTATCTTGTCCACGCTCACTACCTGGGAGTAGCTGTAGAAAATGTTAGCTCCACGCTGTCCGTCAAGGCAGTACACTTTTCCGTCAGACTCCATGAACACTTCCTCAATTGCCGAATTATAGCGGCTGCTGAATATCTTGTCATAGTCAGCCGCAACGTCCGCCATGCTGTTTATTCCCTCATCTGTGACAAGGTAAAACTGCCAGCCCATATCATTCTCGATATAAGTCTCATGGTCGAGTGTGTAGGGCGAACCTACTGTGAAACGGTACTGCTGCTGGCAGGCTGCGTCGTATACCGCCTGAGCTGCCGCAATGAGCGTGTCCTGGTTCTGGTCAGCAGGATCTCCGGAGAACTCAACTGCGCCGTCGGAATTGTACTGGAATTCAGCCTTTTCACCGTTTCCGGCTGTAGTAGTCACGGCAGTTGTCTCCGTTCCGGATACACCGCTTGTGGAAGATGCGGCAGTCTGTGAAGATGATACCGCTGTTGTGGTCTGGGCAGAACCGGCTGTCGTGGAAGCGGCTGATGTCTCCTCTGCTGCGGTAGTCTGCGCAGTTGCGTCCTCGCCGGAAGAAGTGGTCTGGGCTGCGTCTGTAGCCGTTTGTGAGCTGTCCCCGGAGGAACTGTTTCCCGATGAACAGCCCGCAGAAGCGGATACAAGTACGCAGGCTGCTAATAAAGCTAAATATTTTTTCATAGCTGTATCTCCCTTACTCATCGTCATCAAGCACGAAGTCTATGATACCCTCGCTTACGTTCACCGCAGCGCAGAGTACCTGCACCTGATCGCCAAGCCTGTAGGATACGCCGCTGAACTTCTCCGTCAGCGCCACCGGCTCGGTATAGTCATATTCTCCCTCAGGCAGGGTGCGGATATGCACAAGCCCTTCCACTGTGTTCGGAAGTTCAGCATAAAAGCCGTACTCTGTAACTCCGGAAATTTTCGCCGTGAAACTCTCACCGATATGCTGTTTCATGTACTCCGCCTTGTAGCAGTCCTCGCTCTCACGCTCGATAGCTACTGCCCGTATCTCGGCATTTGTGGAAGTTTCGGAGGACTTCACAACGAATCCGCTGTAGCGGCTTTCAAGCCATTTTGCATCGTATCCGGCGAGAATGTCAGTGATTATGCGGTGAATGGAAAGATCGGGATATCGGCGTATAGGTGAAGTGAAGTGGGCATAGTCCTCCAGCACAAGACCGAAGTGACCCAGCGGTTCTTCCGAATACTTAGCCTTAGCCATCGACCGGAGAACCATCATATTCACCGCCTGATACTTCTCAGTACCCCTTACATTTTCAAGTATCTGCGCAGCGTGGGCAGGCTTGAATTCCTCGAAATGCGGGTACTCAACGCCGGACTTTCTCAGCATCTCGCAAAGGTTGGCTACCTTCTCCTCCGGTGGTGCTTCGTGGATACGGTAAACAAACGGGGACTGCTTCTCACGGGCAAGCTTTGCGGCAGCTTCGTTGGCGGTAAGCATGAAGTCCTCGATGATACGCTCTGCCCTGCCACGTTCACGGGGCTTAACGTCCACGCAGACACCCTCCTCATTGAGTATCAGCTTGCTTTCCACTGTCTCTATCTCCGGGGCATGGCGCTGCTTCTTCTTTTTCAGCAGAATGTCAGCCAGTTCACGGATAAGGGGTATCTCAGCGGAAACGGCGGCGTACTTTTCCTGTATTTCGTCACTTGCCGAGCCGTCCAGCAGAGTATTCACCTCGGAATAAACGCCCTTGACACGGCTTCGGATAACGCTCTTGCAGAACCGGTAGGACAGCATTTCGCCCTCCGGGGAAATTTCGGTAAATGCGGTCATGGTAAGCCTGTCCTCACCGGGATTCAGGGAACAGATGCCGTTGGAAAGTTCCTTCGGCAGCATAGGTATTACCTTATCCGCATAGTAAATACTTGTACCCCGGCGCATAGCCTCCTTGTCCAGAGCGCTGTTAGCCCGGACGTAGTGGGAAACGTCGGCAATATGCACTCCCAGCATATATCCACGGTCGGTGCGCTCAACGGATATAGCATCGTCAAGGTCTTTGGACTCGGCGCTGTCAATGGTAAAAATCGGCTTGTCACGAAGGTCTTCACGGTTATTGAAGCTATACTCCTGAACCCCGCCCTCGCTTATCTTCCGGGCTTCCTGGAGTGCTTCTTCAGGGAACTCCTCGGTAACGCCGTGAACTGCGATAATTGACTTGGCGCAGGAGGAAGCAAGCTCCGAGCTTCCGAATACGGAAACTATCTTGACCTTATGCTCAGCGTGGCGCTGACCACGGCTTACTATCTCCGCCATAACCTTGTCGCCCTCGCTGTAGGGGACGCTCATGCTGTCAACGATGATAACGTGGTTTCTTGGGGCGATATCCGGCACAAGGTACAGTCCGCCGTCGGTATACTCGATGCGTCCGGTCATGGTATTGCTTCCGAAAGAGAGTATATCCACCACTTCACCCTCCGGTTCGCCGGAACGTGAGGGGATATCGGCAATAAGCACCCTGTCGTGAGGCATAGCGCCCAGCATACACTTTCCGGGGATAAAGTACTCCACTCCCTCGTCAGTCATTGCGAAGCCGAAAGTACGGCTAAGGCGTGTTATCTCGCCGGTCTTGAAGCCCAATCGTGAGCAGAGAGCCACTTTCATGCCCTTGCGGACAGTGATGACACCCTCGTCACGAAGCTGTGAAAAAGCGGCGGTGAACTCCTCCCTGCCGGATTTTTTGGTGCGGCACTTAGTCTCCAGTTCACTCAGGGGCATAAGCTTCTTATCGTAAGTTTGGAGGAATGTAACGATCTTGTTCTTGTAATTTTCAGCCGTAACTATCTTTTTGGCGGCTGACTTCTTTTTTGTCTTTTCGGACATTTTGCGCTCCTTTCTTAAAAGGCAACACCGCACAGAGATTGTGGTGCAGATGCGCAGTCAGATTTTTCGGCA
>CAMOEP010000256.1 GCA_946612185.1 uncultured Ruminococcus sp. | reverse complement strand
GAATACTTTGACCTTACGTCTTTCAATTTCTTCGGAAAAGATGACTGGCAAAGGCTTATTGCAAACCTGAGTGAATGTATGGAAAAGGCTGATGAGGCTGAAAAGGAGTTCTACCGCTGCGTTATCGGTTTTCTGACAGATTTCATGGCGGTAAGCGACTGGTTCTGCATAGAAGGCAATTTGTAGATACTGCTGAAAAATCCCTGAGTGTTTCAAGCGCTCAGGGATTTTGTTTACTGAATATCTATTGTTATTTTGGTAATTTTATGCTATAATGTATTTATGAAAGGGGTGGCGCAATTATGGAACTATCATCAGTAAAAAGATTTACATATATAGTCAACACTACTCTCCTTTTGATTGTAATTGGTTTGTTGACGTTTTTCTACATCATAAAGGTGAAATTCCTCATACTATTCAGTATTCCCACGATACTTGTCTACATCGTCGGTTATGTCCTTATACATAAAGACTTGCTTGCGGTGTATGTCCGGCTGGTTTACTTCTGGATAACGCTGTATATGTGCGTGACGACGGTCTGTCTCGGCTATGGCTACGGATTCCACTTGTATTGCCTTTCCCTTATCCCGACCATATTTGTCACGGAGTACATTTCCTACAAGATCGACAACCGGAAGATACGGGCGCTGCCTTTCAGCCTGGTCATTGCCGCAGTATATCTTATAAGTACGGGGTATGTTGCATACTTCGGTTCAATATACGACCGTGACCAGAAAACCGCCGCATTCTTCTGGATATTCAATGCGCTGACTGTTTTCGGATTTATCATATTCTACTCTGCCTTCCTGATAAGTTCAATAATCAAATCCGAGGAGAAGCTTACCGAAGCCGCACACGTTGACCGGCTTACCGGGCTTTACAACCGGCATTATATGCTTAAATGCCTGGAAAGACTTTCCTCCGGCAGCAATAAGTCAGCTATCATTGCTATGTCGGATATTGACAACTTCAAGAAGATAAACGATACTTACGGTCACAACGGCGGTGACGAGGTTCTCCGTGTTATCTCCGAAAAGATGCGGACGGTCTGCAAGGGCTGCACTGTAGCAAGGTGGGGCGGAGAGGAGTTTCTGATACTCTCCACTGAACCTATGAACGGCGGAAAGGAGATGCTGGAAAACCTGCGGAAATCCGTTGCCAGCGAACCAGTCAGCTTCGAGGGAAAAGAGATAAGCGTAACGCTCACTATCGGCGTTGCTGTCCGTGGCGGCGGTCAGTCCATCGACGAATGGATACAAGCCGCTGACAGTAAGCTTTACACCGGAAAAAATACCGGAAAGAATAAAGTGGTTGAATGAAAAATCCCCTGATACGGTAATTGAACTGTATCAGGGGATCGTTATAATATAACACCGCAAAGCCGTCAGGCGGTCTTTGTGAGGTGTTGCCTTAGTTACTGTACTTAGGCTCGCAGGTAAGATTTATGCCCAGGCGCTTGAAGATACGCTCGTCAACAGAGGAGAGGATAACAGTGGAGTGAACTTCGCAGCCACGCAGACTGGATATCTGATCCATAGCTTTTTTAGCATTCTCGTCGGTATTAGCGCATATGGAAAGTGCAAGGAGAGTTTCGTCGGTATGTATACGGGGGTTATTATTGCCCAGATGCTGGACTTTCAGGTTCATGATAGGTTCGATAACGTGGGGTGACATGAGCAGTACCTTGTCATCTATACCGGCAAAGTGCTTCAGGGCATTGAGCAGAAGTGCGGAAACAGCGCCTAAAAGGTCAGATGTTCTGCCGGTGAGGATAGTTCCGTCAGGAAGCTCCATAGCCGCAGCAGGTGCGCCAGTCTCCTCCTCACGCTTCAGAGCAGCCGCAACTACCTTTCTGTCCTCAGTGGTAACATTAGCCTGCTTCATGAGAAGTTCCAGTTTCAATACCTCGTCCTCGGAAATAAGACCCTTGCGTCTGTCGCACAGAGCGGTATAATAACGGCGGACAACTTCGGCTCTTGCTGCCTCACAGACAGCCTCATCGTCAATGATGCAGTTTCCAGCCATATTTACGCCCATATCAGTAGGCGACTTGTAGGGAGATTCGCCCAGAATCTTCTCAAACATAGCGTTCAGAACGGGGAATATCTCAACGTCACGGTTATAGTTAACAGTAGTTTTGCCATAAGCTTCCAGGTGGAAGGGGTCTATCATATTTACGTCATTCAGGTCAGCGGTAGCAGCCTCATAAGCGATATTTACAGGGTGACGCAGAGCCAGATTCCATATCGGGAAAGTCTCGAACTTAGCGTATCCGGCGTTGATGCCACGCTTATGCTCATGGTAGAGCTGAGACAGGCAGGTAGCCATTTTACCGCTTCCGGGGCCAGGTGCAGTGATGACCACAAGGCGGCGGGAAGTCTTGATATAATCGTTCTTACCGTAGCCTGCGTCACTTATGATATGCTGGAGGTTTGAGGGATAGCCCTTGATGCTGTAGTGGTGGTAAACTCTGATTCCCAGTGACTCAAGGCGCTCCTGGAAAGCGTCAGCAGTTGGCTGGTTATCGTATCTTGTCAGAACAACGCTGCTGACGTAAAGACCGATCTTGGTGAAAACGTTGAAAAGGCGGATAACGTCCACATCGTAGGTGATGCCCAGGTCGCCTCTTACCTTGTTTTTCTCGATATCATCAGAGTTAATTACGATAACGATCTCCGCTTCATCTTTAAGCTGGAGAAGCATCTGGAGTTTACTGTCGGGCTTGAAGCCGGGGAGAACTCTTGAAGCGTGGTAGTCGTCGAACAGCTTACCGCCGAACTCAAGGTACAGCTTATCGCCAAACTGAGCGATCCTCTGGCGGATATGCTCCGACTGCATTTTAAGATACTTGTCGTTATCAAAACCAATTTTCACAGACATAAACATTGACCTCCTGCATTTTTTCAAAACTATACTATAACATTATATAACAATTTCCGACAGATTTCAAGTAGAAAAAAATTTATTTATTTGATAGCGGTATAATAGTGCGGTGAATAGGAGTTTTATTGAACTAATATAGTTAGCCTGATATAACAAATGAACAGTGTTCAAGTGATTTATAGTATAATAAGTTAGATAACTATAACAACTTGAACGGAGGGTGATCAGACAGATGTCTGTGAGAAATGACTGCTGTGACCACAGGGAAATGGCGGCAAAAGCCAGTACTATGGCACTTGAGGGCGGCTCTGCAAGCCTTGTCCAGTATGAACCTTTTGAGGGAGTGACGCTGACCACGGCTGATGTGACGGCTAAAGCGTGCCGGATACCCGACAGCAAAAAGGGCAGGCTGCTGAGATGCTGTTACTGCGCCGAGGGCAGGGTGGAGATGAAGACCCGTGGCAGGTTCTACTGCATAAGTGACAACGAACTGGCGCTGATAACATCGCCGGTCACGTCAGCGGACTTTCCCGGCGGCAGATTCAGTGGAGCGTCAGTTCTCATTGACCTTGACCAGGCACCGGAAACGCTCTCCTGCCTGCTTGACGGGATAGACGTAAGCCCTGCGAGAATTTATGAGCAGCTTAGCGAGCCGTGCGTGATACTGCGATGCAGCGACCGTCTGCGGCGGATATTCAGCGATCTGCTGAAACCGCCCTCCGGCAATCATGAGGGCTGTATACGCCTGAAAATACTTGAACTTATGCTGGTGATAAATGAGCTGGACGTAAGCGGCAGGGAAGTTCCACGAAGCTGTACATCATCGCAGCTTGAAGTAGCGAGAGAGACTGCAAAGTGCATCGAGGAGGACTTGGGAGTTCGTATAACGATAGAGGAACTTTCCCAGCGGCTTGGAGTGTCACCAACACGGCTGAAAATGAGTTTCCGGACGGTGTTTGGTATGCCGGTGTATACCTATGCACGCACAAGGAAAATGGAGAAAGCGGCGAAATTGCTGATAGATACCGACCGGACGATTCTCGACATAGCCGGGGAAATGGGCTACGACAACGGCAGCAAGTTCTCAAAAGCGTTTGCCGACGTAATGGGAGTCCCACCCAGCACCTACCGCCGCCTGTCCGCCGGTCACTAAGGCTTCTTATGGACTGCGGGCGCTTTTATTGGGGGAAACCCTTTTGAAAAAGGGTTATCCCCCAAGCCCCCTTCCTAAAACTTCTAAATTAAAAAATTCCCCCTGATATGGCGGACGAAAG
>CAMOEP010000255.1 GCA_946612185.1 uncultured Ruminococcus sp. | reverse complement strand
GTTTTAGGAAGGGGGTTTGGGGGATAACCCTTTTTCAAAAGGGTTTCCCCCAACAGAAGCAGCCGCAGAGTAATAATAGCCCTGACAGTAAAAGTCGGCGGTATAAACTCCGGGAAAGCGGGGATAATGGAGTTGAGGTGATTTTGTGGTTGGGTTTATTTTTGGTACTTTGTTTGGTGGGACGGTTGGTGTTGTGACCATGTGTCTTTGCACTGCGGCGAAATGGGGGGACGAACATATGGACAAATAATTATCATTTAACCATTTATTTTAAGAAGATTTAAGGTTATTTTAAGTTTTCCGCATTATCATATAATTGTATAAAGAGGTACGGAGAAAAATCAAAAAAAGAGGTGATACCGATGCTGGAACTGCTCATGGGCGTACTTTTAGGCGGTACGACCACATTATTCTCACTTGGACTGTGTGAGGCAGCTAAGAAGGCAGACAATGCGCCTACACACAGGTAGTCATAACAAATCCCCCTACATCCTTTCTAACGAGAAAAGCGGCTAACCGATCAGGTCAGCCGCTTTTCTTGCGTTATATCTTACTTCTTTTCGGGAACTTTAATAATGTCCTTACGCATATAGGGCTGGAGAGCAGCCGGGATACGGATAGAACCGTCCTCGTTCAGGTTATTTTCCAGGAAAGCGATGAGCATTCTGGGAGGTGCAACAACGGTATTATTAAGGGTATGAGCGAAATACTTCTTCTTGTCAGCGCCCTTTACCTTGATGTTCAGGCGGCGAGCCTGAGCGTCGCCCAGATTGGAGCAGCTTCCTACCTCGAAATACTTCTTCTGACGAGGTGACCATGCCTCAACGTCGATGCTCTTAACCTTCAGGTCAGCCAGGTCGCCGGAGCAGCACTCAAGTGTACGAACAGGGATATCCAGTGAGCGGAAGAACTCTACTGTATAGCTGTAAAGCTTGTGGAACCAGTCCATAGAATCCTCAGGCTTGCAGACTACTACCATTTCCTGCTTCTCAAACTGGTGGATACGATATACACCACGCTCCTCGATGCCGTGAGCGCCTACTTCCTTACGGAAGCAAGGTGAATAGCTGGTGAGGGTCTTGGGAAGCTCCTCCTCAGGGGTGATAGTGTCGATGAACTTACCGATCATGGAGTGTTCGGAAGTACCGATAAGGTACAGATCTTCGCCCTCGATCTTGTACATCATATTCTCCATTTCATCGAAGGACATAACGCCTGTAACGACGCTGCTGCGGATCATGAAAGGAGGGATATAGTAAGTGAAGCCCTTGTCGATCATGAAATCACGGGCATAGGAAAGGATACAGCTCTGGAGCTGAGCGATATCGCCGCAGAGGTAATAGAAACCGTTACCGCTGGTCTTTCTTGCGCTGTCGATGTCGATACCGTTTAACTTTTCCATGATATCAACGTGGTAAGGTACTTCAAACTCAGGAACGAAAGGCTCGCCAAAGCGCTCGACTTCAACATTCTCGCTGTCGTCCTTGCCAATGGGTACGCTGGGGTCGATGATATTAGGTATAACCATCATCAGCTTAGTTCTCTCAGCCTCGGACTCCTTCTCGATAGCTTCCAGTTCAGCTAGCTTCTTAGGTATCTCAGCGATCTCAGCCTTAACAGCAGCGATCTCGTCGGTCTTGCCCTGTGCTACCAGTGCGCCGATCTGCTTGGAAAGCTTGTTCTGCTGGCTTCTCAGTTCATCAGCCTGAACCTTAGCAGCACGGAACTTCTTATCAAGTTCGAGTATCTGGTCAACCATAGGTATTTTCTGATCCTGGAACTTCTTCTTTAAGTTCTCCTTGACAGCATCGGGATTTTCCCTTACGAAATTAATGTCTAACATTTTTGATTTACTCCTTTATTCTTCATCATTTACAAGTCTTTCCGCAATAGCTTTCAGGTCGTCCTTGTCGTAGAATTCAAGTATCAGTGCGCCTTTGCTTTTGCCGTACTGAACCTTGACCTTACGACCGAGAGCGTCATGAAGTGCTATTTCGGTTTCCTTAAAATAATTATCAATATGCTTATCAGATGTACTGCCTTCCTCTACAGGTTCGAGAGTTTTCTGTGCCAGTTTCTCTACCTGGCGGACGGTCATACCTCCGTCAGCGGCACGGTTAGCAGTAGCTATCATCATATCCTGGTCATCGAAAGACAGCAGCGCCTTTGCGTGACCTGATGTAATATCGCCATTTTCCAGCATTTTCAGCACGTTCTCAGGAAGTGCCAGAAGTCTTACGGAATTTGCTATCGTAGAACGTGAGCGTCCCACCATTTTAGCAACAGCGTCCTGTGTCATGCCGTACTTTTCGATAAGTTCGCTGTAGCCACGGGCTTCTTCAACAGGGTTAAGGTTCTCACGCTGGAGGTTTTCGATAATAGCGATCTGCATAGTCTGGAGGTCGGTAAGTTCCTTGATAGTAACAGGCACTTCGTCCAGACCCAACATTCTTGCGGCACGCCAGCGGCGTTCACCGGCTACTATCTGGTATCCTCCGGTACTGAGCGGACGAACCAGTATCGGCTGTATCATACCATGCTCACGGATAGAATCAGCAAGAGCAGCGATAGCGTCGTCGCTGAAATACTTTCTGGGCTGGTCACGATTGGGCTCGATCTCCGACACACGGAGGGTCTTTTTGACCTGTACTTCGCTTGCGTTATTGCTGAAAAGCGATTCCAGACCGCCGCCTAATCCGCCTTTAGCCATATTATTTCACCTCCGTTCAGCTTTCGCTGTCTTTTTTCTTGAATGTGAATATACCTCTGCGCTTTTTCTGGGGAAGTTCAAGGGGTTCGCCCAGAAGCTCATGGCAGAGCAGCTCATAGGACTCAGCGCCCTTTGAGGACTTGTCGTAGTACATTACAGGCTTGCCGTGGCTTGGGGCTTCTGAGAGGCGGACGTTACGAGGTATCTTAGTCTCGAACACTTTTCCGGGGAAATACTTCTCCACCTCAGCCACAACGTCAGCGGACACATTAAGTCTTGAATCATACATAGTAAAGAGGATACCCTCGATATCGAGTGCAGGGTTGTGGTTACTCTTTACTATTTTAATTGTATTTACCAACTGTGAAAGACCTTCCAGAGCGTAAAACTCCGCCAGCATAGGCACGATCATGGTATCAGCGGCAGTAAGGGCATTGATAGTGAGCATACCCAGAGCCGGAGGGCAGTCAATAAAGATGTAGTCGTAGTTATTTTTTATTGTAAGAAGCTGCATTTTCAGGCGGTTGATGCGGTTTTCGGCGTTAATGAGTTCCACCTCAGCGCCGGCGAGGAGTTCAGTAGCAGGAATGATAGAAACGTTATCAAACTCAGTCTCCACCGCAGCGTCCTGGATCCTGACCTGACCGGTCAGCACGTTATATGTAGAAAAAAGCACGTCTTTTTTGGAAATACCGAAGCCTGTAGTAGCGTTACCCTGGGGGTCTGAGTCCACACAGAGGACTTTGAAGCCCCGTGAGCCAAGGTAAGCAGCCACATTAACGACGGTAGTTGATTTTCCCACACCGCCCTTCTGGTTAGTAACAGCGATAATTTTGCCCATAGAATCTTCCTTTCTTTTGGTATAAGACTATTATATCACCTTTTTCGGTGTTTGTAAATAGGAAAAATGCTATTATTTTTCACAAAAAGGAACGGACGGCGCACATTCATTGCCAAAAGGGAAGAATGTTCCATGTGGAACACAGGAGTTTCACAATTGGATAAATGAGCATCGTCCGTTATTTGTTCCATGTGGAACACTTTTTGTTTCCTCGTCGTCCACCTTTCTACGGCTGACGGAAGTTTTGCGTTCTCTGCATCTTTAGGGCAACAGCATTTATTTTTTGGGGAATTATTTAAGTCGCCCGTTTCTTTTACTAAATTTGCCTGTTTTACGGACGTTCCGCCAAAGGGGGACACCCAAGTGGAAAAAGGGGGAGGAACAAATTAAACCCGACAAAAATCGGCATTTCCTCCCCCTTCAAGCTGCGTCAGCTTGACCACTTCTCACGTTGACGCTTGCTTACGCTCGCTCACATAATAGAAACGGTGCTTTTTACGTCGCTCAACCGTGTTTGTACTGGTACAGAGTTCTCCGTACAAATTGTAAAACAGCAAAAATACAGAATTACTTGAATAGAACTATGTACCAAGGAAAATACGGTTGAGC
>CAMOEP010000254.1 GCA_946612185.1 uncultured Ruminococcus sp. | reverse complement strand
AGAAGATGTCGGTCTTTTCAGTGATGCGCTTTTCCAGTTCCTCACGGTCGTCCTCGCTGTCGGCGTATTCACCAAGTTCCGGGGAGTAGTAGTCGATAGTACCCACTATCTCCTCCGGCTTGTCGTCAACGAACCAACTGCTGTCGAAGTCGATAAGTTTTGCCACATAGTTTCCGGAAGCATTGCGTACCAGCAGTACATTTTTCAGCTTCAGGTCACTATGAACTATACCCTTGCTGTGGACGCTGAAAAGCGCACCCGCAGCAGTCTGCATCAGCAGCTTTTTAACATCAACTGAAAGAGTCGCCAGGACTGTCTCAGTCTCGTCATCGTCGATAGCGCCGTCAACGAACTCAGCCGCCTCGACGTACTGGTTTCCCTCGATGAACTCCTCGCAGGGGATAACGATATTTCCGCCTGAACCTGCGATAGTTCTTATAGACGCATTAACGCCTTTTCTTGTAGCTACGAATTTCTCGAAAAGCTCCTTGTTATGGGCGAAGGTCTTAGCGTCAAGAGTGCCGTTATTTATAGGCATAACAGGAGTCTGATACTTTTTCAGGAAGTACAGTCTGCCGCCCTTTTTGGCTCTTGCTGTCTGACCGCACTGGCTGTTTTTCCAGTCACCGATAAGTTCAAAGCCGTGGAACATCATTTGCTTTCACCTCTCATTATACTGCTGTAACCGTTGTAATATTCGTCGAAAAGCTCCTTCTGGAGTTTTGCATCATCGTCGAGCCTTTCGTCGCTGTCGTCATTGCGGTCGATGGACTCAGCGATGATATTCTTAACGCTGTCCGGATAATCGCCAGCGCCTTTCTGGATATTCGCTATCATTTCAGCGGCGTGGCTGTTCCAGAACTTTCCTGCCTGAGAAGCTATTTCATTTTCAACAGCTTCCGTGCGCAGTTCGCTGATACGCTCATCCGCAGACCTTACTATATCCGCAATATTTTCCATATCGCTGAAAGTGCAGCCGATGAGGGGCATATCCTCGCTGAAATAGCTGCTGATATTACCGCTTATGAAAAGTCCGCAGATAATATCTGCAAGTTCGGGCTTTTCCTCGTCAGCTTCGTGATTTGCGGCGGTATACTCCTCAAAGCTGTCGCTGATTTCACGGGCATTGCTGCAAATACCCTCAGCCTTGCCGGAGAAAGTCTCCATAAGTTCCTTAGCCTCGGCAATGGCGGTATCGTTAATGGAATCGGGTATCTCATATCCGCCGGAGGGAGCGAAGGACTCCATATCCTCAGCAGCGGCACTGAGCATATCCGCAAGCTTCCGGGCAGCGGTTTTCAGTACAGCGGTATCCGCAGACTGAGTGTTGATGCGCTCCATAAGTTCGCCGGGGTCAGCGGAAGTATCAGCGCTGAAAGTTTTCTCAGCCCACTCATAAAGTTCGCCGCACTCCAGTTCCTCATACATATCCCTGCAAGCGCCGTCCTCAGACCAGGCGAACTTTTTCAGGTTGTCAGCGATAAAGCTTCTCAGAAGTTTTTTCTGGACATCTGCGGAAGCCTTCACGCTCTTTATCTCATCATTCTCGATAGTATCAGCCTTTGCCATAACGCCGTCCCGGACTTGATCCTGGCAGTAATCCTTTATCTCCGGAGTATCTCCAACCTCAGCGGCAACGGTCTTTATCAGCTTGGTCTGAGCGTCGTCGCCGGAACTGAGCATACCTATGAAATCATTGGTAAGCAGTCCGTCCAGCTTGTTCAGAAAGGAGTTTTTTATAACGCCCAGTCTCTCCTCAGCAGCCTTTTTAAGGGCAGCCATGTCGCTGAATCCAAAAATCTTTACAGCCATAGTTGAGCTGTCGTCGTGTCTGCCGTGGTCGAGGAAAAATTCTTCCAGTGCCTTGCCAGCGTCCCCGATATCGTTTGCAGCTATGACGGATTCCAGTATCAGTTTCTCGAAAGCCATAGGCGAAAGGAATGCTGACGAATCGAAGCAGCCGTCGGAAGCACTCAGCAGAACGCAGGGTGTCTTGAATGAGAAATAGTGGCAGTCGATAGTGAAGCTCTCGCCCTCATTAGCTTTGATGTAGTTGGTCATACCGCCGTCGGAGCGCTCCTCATCAGCCACAAGCTGACGCAGACCCTCAGCAGGAGTCCACACATATGGGCGAGAGTCACCGGCTGTGACCAGTATCACCTCAGCGCAGCCGTCCTTTTCACGGACGATACCGGCAGTAAGAGTAGTACCCAGCAGCGCCATGCCAGCATAAGATGACTCGTATATGATATTCGCACTTTCAGCCGCCTTGCAGAGTACTTCCCTGATACGTCCGGCGAAGAAGCTGCCCATATCATCAAGAGCCGCCTGCCTGTCGGGAGCAGCTTCAAGCTGTGCGAAGAAGTAGTCCGCCCCCTTTTCGCTCACCTCATGGAGCATTGCGGCGGTTACTATTCTTGAAGCGAAGTAGCCGCTTTTCTTGATATTGTTAACGTTGTCCGTATAGCAGTCCTTTACGGCGTAGAGTTCGGCAAAGGAGCGTCTTACATAATCAGCAAAATCCCCCTCGGAAGCGTCCTCATAAACATCACCGAAAAGGACAGCCGGAGTTTTCTCCTCATCGAATAATTCCGGCAGGAACTTTGTATGGCGTATAGCAGCCGCACCGCCCAGACCGTCAGCCACCATATAAAGCTGAGAGTCAGTATAAGGCAGAGCGTCCTCGCCCTTATAAACCACAGTGCCGTCCGGACGAACCTTAGAAGCCTGTCTGTAAACAGTAAAGTCCATAGTGACCTCCTTTATACTTTCTGAACGATAGTAACATCACCGTAGTTATTGACGAAAGAGTACATCGGAACGGCGAAAGAGCCGTCAGGAGCGATATTCTCTTTAAGCTGCTTTACAAAGAACCTCTGCCAGTCCTCCTCCGGAAGTTCCGCATCAGGCTTTTGTCTTACAGCCCACATATCGCTGATGATACGCAAAGGTCTTACAGCGACTACCACATTCAGAGTAGCGTCCATAAAATCGAAGCTGCACTCGAAAGCGTGGAGCATATTTGTAGCCTCGATACCGACTTTAGCGCTTTCGGGGACTTCTGTCTCCACTATCATAACTCTGCCAGTTACCTTGCCGTACTGCTCCTCGAAATGGCTGATAACGCCGTTTTTAGCGGCTATTTCCTCCATGAGAGCGAATTTATCCTTATCTGAAAGCATTTTACACTTCCCCCTTTTTAATTCGTAATTCATAATGCGTAATGTGTAATTATCAAAACGGCTTATTTACCGTGCTGACTTACAAATTTCTGTACAGTCAGATTTGCGGCATTATGAATTATTATCGCTTTACATCATAATAAAAGCTATCCGCAGCGCTCCGGTCTTTGCCGGTGAATATGCGCTTTGTAAGCTGTCTGTTCTTTATCAGATACCAGTCACCGAACTGGTCAAATTTCCGGGAGGAAGTCAGGACGTAGGAACGCTTCAGCGTGCCGTACCTCTTTCCCCGGCGGTCACCCAGTTTTTTCAGCCGCTTGGCGAAGTCCATATCCTCAAGGCTCACCAGCGATTCGTCAAATCCTCCGATAGTATCGAAGTCACGCTTATAAAACCAGAACATCGCACCGCTCAGGTAGCCTCCGTTTCTCAGCATAACAGGGAGCAGGTTCACCGCAACGTAAAGGGACGATAATGCAATGCCCAGCGAAGCCCTGTCGAATTTCGGGTTAGCACCTCCGCCGATATACTCACCGCTTCTGAGAAGTTTCCTTATCTCCAGAAGGGAGTATTTAGTCATCAGGCTGTCAGCATCGACAGTCACAACTATCTCGCCCCTTGCGGCATTGATACCGGTATTCCTGACGGCGGCGATACATTTATCGTCGTTTGCGAGAACTCTTGCACCGTAGTACCTCGCAACGCTGCAAGTCTTATCGCTGCACCTGTTAGCCACGACGATAATTTCCACCCTGTCCGGTCGGACATATTTTGCAGCACTGATAACAGCCCGCAAGCATCTGCCTATGTATTTTTCCTCGTTGTGGGCAGGTATCACAACGCTAAAAGTTGGTTTTTTCATGTTAAATCCCATAGCTAAAGTCAATACGCCCTAATATCTTATTGCGTAATAGATAACATATAAAGAAACCGTGAAGCATCGCCCACGGGATAGAATGCCAGTTAGTATAGCTTATTACAGC
>CAMOEP010000253.1 GCA_946612185.1 uncultured Ruminococcus sp. | reverse complement strand
CTGGTACGCTATTACTGACCACACCACTGTGAATAAAGACAGCAGCGGCAAAACTGTCAGCATCACCTATCTCTACGCCTGGACTGACAGCAACGACCCGGACTGCGATGATATGGCTGTTTTATACCCTGACCAAAAAACCAATACTCCGCTTTTTGATAAGGTCATATTCTGCAACGCACGGGAGGACGGTTCACTCCCCGGAAGTATGCAGAATATCAGTATAGAGGTTTATGGTATTCAGACGCAGTTCCTTAAATCATCTGACGAAACAGAAACAAAGGCAGAAAAAGTATGGCAATATCTCACCGCAAATTAATGATCAAACTTCTCCGGAATGCATGGAAGCTGATAAAAAAAGCTGCCTCCTTCCTATCAACTGCACTTATACTGGTGGCTCTGCTTGTTTCTGTACTATTTCTTTTCAGGATAAAACCATACGTTGTAGCTACTGGCTCAATGGAACCGGCTATCCCCGTACACAGTATCTGCTTCGTGAACGAGAATACCGCCCTTGAAACCATTTCTGTAGGCGAGGTAATATCCTTCCGCATGGGAGATAATATGCTCGTTACTCACCGTGTTACCGCTATTGATAACGGAAAATATACTACCAAGGGTGATGCTAACAATACCGAGGACGCTTCTGCCGTAACCAGGGATAATTATATCGGAAAAACTGTTTTTGTTATCCCAGGACTGGGAAACCTGCTCATATTCCTGAAAAGCACTCCCGGAATGATCGTAACAGTATCTGCTATAATAATATTGCTGATACTCAGCTTCATTCCGGATAAACAAACACCCGGATCATCTTTGAAAGCAGGAAAGGAGGAAACTGATGAACCGAAAGGAAATTAAAAAGATCGCACTTGCCGCAAGCATTGGTCTTATCGCTATTATCGGTACAACAGCGGCTTTCCTGACAAGTAATGACAGTGCCGATAACCAGTTCACCATAGGAAAGGTAGCACTGGATATTCAGGAGGATTTCGACAAGGACAGGAAACTCGCCGCCGGTGAGATAATCACCAAACAGCCGAAAGTCAGAAATACAGGTACAGTCAATGAGCTTTTCTTCGTTGAGGTGTCAGTTCCGTGTATGAATGCCGCTTTCCTCACTGATGACGGTCAGCGCATCACTCCGGAAGGCGTTATGCTTTCTGACCCTCCAAAAGCAGAGGAATTTCTCCAGACTGAGCAGATATTCAACCTGATTGCAAACGGCTCACCTGCTAAGGGAAACATCATATCCCCGGTGACTGATGCGAACGGTGTAAAGCGTAACTGGGAACTTTCTTATAACGCTCCCTCGGCTGAAAGTCCCGGCTGGGTATACGTCAAGCAAACCGAGTCACAAAAGTCATACCAGAATGTACAGGGTATGCGTGACGGAATTTACGATACCTATGTTTTAGGCTACAGCGTATGGGTCGAGCCGGACAAAGATACTATACCCGTCTTTGATAAGCTACAGCTCAGAAGCATTATTGACGGCGACGTAAAGGGCGGTACTGTAGGACAGGTTCAGGTAAATGCCTACACCATTCAGGCAGACGATCTGGGTATCGAAAGCCTTAACGGAAACGGCTCTGTACACTCACAGTACGATCAGACTGACCTTACTAAAATATACCGCATCATCGAGAATAAGAATGAAACAACATAAGAAAGAGGCGTTACTATGACACAGAAGAAGAAAAACGTCCTTGCGGCTGTATCAGGTGTAGTACTTCTCTGCGCCGCCGGTGTGCTTCTTGCTTATTTCGGTGCAAAAGACAAGGAACCGAATATGGTCGGTGTGGGTGAAGACAAGATCGTAGTCACTGAGGCTTTCACTCAGCCTAATCAGGAGCAGGATTTCAAATACCGCAAGCTGGTAAAGATAAAAAACACCGGTGAGATTCCATGCTATGTGCGGGTACGGCTTGAGTTTTCCAATTCAGAGGTACAAAATTGTGCATCACTGTCAGCAGCAAATCAGGGTGATGCAGATGATGCCCCTGCTGATGACACCTTCAAAAGCGCAAAGATAGGTCAGGGAAATGACTGCTATATCAATAACCTGCCTGAGGGGTGGGTGTATGTATGGGACGAAAGCACTGTCTCACCTGATGTCACCCACGGATACTACTATTACACCAAGCCTGTAGCACCCGGAGAAAGCACAGATGCGCTTATCTCATGGGTAAGAATGCAGTATGAGGATACATCAATGATCCAGGCACATGATGTTTATGTCTACGCTGAAAGTGTGCAGACAGTAGATGCAAATACCGGAACAGAGTTTACCGACTGGAAGAATGCATGGCACAGCTTTGCAGGATAATTTCGTATCACAAAAAAATCACCCCCACAGGTTTTGTTTCCTGTGGGGGTGAATCTTTGCTATGCCTATTCACTAAGTCTAACTAATCGGAGCGTATTACCATTTCTCTCAAAGTGATTGCCATTTGCGTCAACAAGGTCAACACCTTGGAGATTTCCTACGTTTGTATAACTCAGGAAAATTTGGTCGCCCTTGTTATTACCGTTTGTTTGCATATTACTGTTATTATTGGTATTCCATATCCAGGTTGAAAATGCACGTTTGAACTCATTAGCTGTAAGAGACTTACAACCTTCAAACATTTTTTGCGCATTAAACAGATTTGAGAAGTCACCTGAAAGATTAAGTGTAGTTAAATTTTCACAGCCAGAGAACATTTGCTTTGTTTGAGCAGATACAAATGTACCATTTGGATTATTTTTTGGAAGATTTTCTGATCCATCTCCTGCTTCTGAAGTATCAACAGACATAGTAACTGAGGTCAATTGCTTGCAGTCAATGAACATTCGGTTCAGATACATTAAACCGGTTTTCTTAATTTGTCTATTTAATGTAAACTCAGTAATTGCTGTATTCTGGAACATTCTTCCACACATATCCATGCCGGACAAATCCCAATCATACATACCACTTACATCGGAAAGCTTCGTATAATTCTGAAACAGATTTGGCGTATTATTATAATTATCTGATTTCTGTTCCAGATACACAGTTCCCTTTGTAGGAAGAAGTGTCTCTCTATCCACAGTATACCAGTATACTTCTGTACCGATCGCATAGAATCGAACATAATCAGGATAGGGGTCACCCTCTGTATAATTTCCAGAATAGGAATCATATGTCAGCCTATGGTTATCATCGCAAGTGTTCCAACCGGCTTCATTACCTTCCTTAAATGCTGTCATATTATCCTTATTTACACCCGTTATTCTTCCAGACACATGACCGGAATTTTTTATTCCTAAAACCCCGCTCTCATTTAGCAGGTCTTTAGTATTTATTACCACTCTCGCAGTCAATGGTCTGTCTTTAATATCCCTGATCTCAGCCTGGAACGTGAATGAATTGATATTCTCCACATTTGCAGGTGAAGCAAGTGTTTCCGGGAGCAAATCGCCCAGATATGAGGGCCATGTACCGTCAAAGATATATGCCGTTATATCGTCCTCTGTGAATGCAATAGTGTCCTTGTTCCTGTCAACTACCGGTTTGCCGTCAGGGTCAAGCAGATACCAGTGTATGAAGTCATAGGAATTATCCACCGTCAGTACATTTGTCTGGAGCGGATTCTGCATTGTCTTCTCGTAGGTTGCAGGTGAAGTATCCTTCTTTTTGTAGATAACTGCAACTGAGCTGTCCTTGGTAGTCTCGTCAGTCTCAAGGAAGTAGGAACGGTTTGCTGCATCACTCTTGAAAATTACCTTCTTGACTGGTTCAGCCGTCATCTCACTGAACGTCAGATTAAGCGAACCCTTTACCATATTTGTATTACCCTCGTCATAGACTGCTGAACCGTAGCCAACATCAAAGGAGATAGTACTTCCGGCGAAAGTTCCGGGGTCGGTGGCGGTTATCTTCAGTATGCCGTTTTCAAAGGTGACATTGGTGATATTGTCAACGCCGTCAACATAGCTTTTGAAGGAAACCAGATTCAGCGAAGTAAGTTCCTCTGTTCTGCCGGTATTATAGCTGAGTACAGCTTCAAAGTCCTCAATATTTCTCAGGTCTATCTCATAGGTGTACTGTTCATCGCTTCCGCCGTAAACTGTAACAAGGGGGTTATAGATCGGCTTGAAAGCTGTCAGGTACTCGTATTCCGGTATCTGGTTATCTGCATATGCGAC
>CAMOEP010000252.1 GCA_946612185.1 uncultured Ruminococcus sp. | reverse complement strand
ATAAATTAAATCACTTACAGATAAAGAAAGGACGGCGATGAACATGGATTACAGATTCTCGGAAGTTACCCCAGAAATATCCAGACTTGCAGAAAAATCTATTGAGGGCTACAGGATAGACCCCGAACTTTATACCCAGTATGACGTTAAACGTGGTCTGCGTGATATCAACGGCAACGGCGTTGTTGCCGGTCTTACCAATATCAGCACCATTAAAGTACTCAATACCGGCGACGGCAACCCCAACCACGGCGACGGAAAACTGTATTACCGTGGCATCGACGTTGAGGACATCGTTCAGGGATTTATCAAGGAAAAACGCTTCGGCTTCGAGGAGACTATCTACCTCCTCCTTTTCGGAAATATGCCCACTGAGCGTGAACTGACTTCATTCAAGAAGATACTTTCCGATTTCCGCAACCTGCCTTCCACGTTCACAAGGGACGTTATCATGAAAGCTCCCAGCGATAATATGATGAACACCCTTGCAAAAAGCGTCCTGGCTCTTTATTCCTACGACGACAAGGCTAACGATATCTCTATACCCAATGTACTGCGCCAGTGTATCGAGCTTATCACGCTGTTCCCGGTTCTGGCTGTATACGGCTATAACGCTTATCAGTACTCCCGTGACGGCGGCAGTCTGTTTATCCATGACCCTCGCCCCGACCTTTCCATTGCGGAAAATCTGCTGTATATGCTCCGCCCGGACAAGCAGTTCACCGAACTGGAAGCACGTCTGCTTGACCTGGCTCTTGTCCTCCACGCTGAACACGGCGGCGGAAATAACTCCACATTCACTGTACACGTCGTTTCTTCCTCCGGAACTGACACCTATTCCGCTATCGCTGCGGCTCTCGGCTCGCTGAAAGGCCCTAAGCACGGCGGTGCTAATATCAAGGTGGCTATGATGTTCGACGATATGAAGAAGCAGGTAAAGGACTGGACTAATGAGGACGAGGTAAGGGATTACCTTAAAAAACTCCTCCACAAGGAAGCTTTCGACCGTACCGGTCTTATCTACGGCATGGGTCACGCTGTCTACAGCCAGTCTGACCCCCGTGCAAAGGTATTCAAGGGCTTCGTGGAAACACTGTCCTCCGAAAAGGGCAGACACGACGAATTCGCCCTGTATTCACTGGTGGAGAGACTTGCGCCGGAAGTCATTGCGGACGAGCGCCGTATCTACAAGGGCGTTTGCGCAAATGTGGACTTCTACAGCGGCTTCGTTTACCGTATGCTTGGCATACCCGACGAGCTTTTCACACCGATATTCGCAGTTTCCCGTATTGCCGGCTGGTCTGCCCACCGCATCGAGGAACTTATCAATTCCAACAAGATAATCCGCCCGGCTTACAAGGCTATATCGCCCATGAGAGCGTATACCGATATGGAAAACCGTGTGGACTGAATTTACCAAAAATACAGCAAATAACCCAATAAAAAATCCTCCACTCTAAATGTATATAATATATGTATCAAAACGAGTATCTTTTTTACGATAAAGGGAGGAAGTTTATGGATTTCAATATTCTTAACCAAAACACCCCAGAGGCAGCGCTTATGAGCTATGAAGGCAAGGGCAAAAAGGTCGTTATCGTCCCTGAGGGTATTGCTGAAATATCATTTGCCGCTTTTGCCGGCTGCGATGCACAGTATATCATACTCCCGGAAAGCGTTACTAAGATAAGCGACGCTGTTTTCGAGGGCTGTCCGAATCTGCGTGGAGTTTACCTTCCCCAGAACCTTACCCGCATAAATGATAAAACATTTGCAGACTGCCCGAAGCTTGAAATAGTCCCCCTTCCCGCAAAGCTTGAAGAAATAGAACGTCGGGCTTTTCAGAACTGCACGAAACTTAAAAATGTCAAGTTCCCGGATAGCCTTGACTCTATAGAGGAAAACGCTTTCGAGAACTGCACCAGCCTGGAATTTATTTCCCTGCCGGACAGCGTGGAATACCTGGGCAGAGAGGCTTTCAGGAACTGCACCTCCCTTACAGACGTGAGACTCAGCAAAAACGAGGAATTTACCATGACGGGTTCGTCTTTTGCGAATACTCCCTGGCTTGAAAACTATGATTCTGACTGGATCATCATGGGTAACTACCTTTGCTGTTATACCGGTTCTGATACAGATGTTGTTGTTCCGGAGGGCGTGAAGTGCGTCGCTAAGGACGCTTTCAGGGGTAACGAGAATATCCGGACAGTTCACCTGCCGGATTCACTTATGATGATACGGGAAAGCGCTTTTGAGGGCTGTACAAACCTGAGATACGTCAATATTCCCGACAATGTGGGTATGATAGAGTATTACGCTTTCCGTGACTGCACGGCGCTTGACGATATCGAGCTGCCGGAAGAACTGCAATTCATCGGCACTGAAACATTTTCCGGCTGTGAGTGCCTGAAAAATGTGTATATACCCGACAAAGCGGCTAAGGCTATTTCAAGGAATACTTTTATCGGTACTCCTTTTGAAAGCGATATCCTCGCAATCAGAAGCGATGAATTTGTAGTTATTAAAGGTGTACTTTCCAGCTACTACGGCGACGAAACCGAGATAGATATACCGGACGATGTAAGGATCATCGGTTCTAATGCATTTTCCCATATGCACATAGAATCTGTACATATCCCGGAGGGTGTGCAGGAGATAGGATTATACGCTTTCGCTGATTGTACTGAACTGGAGAATGTTGATTTCCCGGTATCCCTCCTGAAAATAGATAACTTTGCGTTCAAGGGCTGCAAGCATATGTGCAGAGATGATGTCCCTGACTACGTTGCGGACGTTGGTAAATACGCATTTATTAAATCCCCAGACGATAATCTGAGTTATCTGAACGATAACCAGGACAATAATAACAATAACAAAAATAATTAACGAAAGGAGTGGATCATCATGTCCAACTCAACACAGCTTATCAACTTCGGAGGTCTTTCCTGCGTAAGACTTATTTCCGGCGGCTACGAAGCACTTATCGCTTACGAAGTCGGCTCAAACGTTATCCGCCTGCGTGATAACAGCAAGGAAGTGGATTTCTTCCGCTTCGACCCAAATAATACCGCTGACATTATCAAGGGTTCACCTGAGGTATGGGGTCTGCCTACTCTTTACCTGCCTAACCGTTTTGCTGACGGCGTTCTGAAAACCTCTGACGCAGTTTATCAGCTTCCCGTGAACGAGAAAGCCCCCTATAACAACCATATCCACGGCTTTATCCACAAGAGAGTTCACCAGGTAGCAGAGCATAACGCAGATAATAACTGCGCATGGCTGAAAACCCGCTACGTTTATGATGAAAACGATGAGTTCTTCCAGTACCTCCCTGTACCTTTCGTTGCCGAGTATACCTTCACACTCTCCGAGAATGGTCTTGAGCAGGATATCACATTCACAAACACTTCCGGAAGCAAGGTTCTGCCTATGTCACTGGCTTCACATACCGCTATCAAAGCACCTTTCGTTGACGGCGCTAAGGAGAGCGATATCCGCCTGACTGTACCGATAGGAAAGAAGTGCGAGCTGAACGAGAGATGGCTTCCTACCGAGAAGATGAAGTCTCTGACTATGTGGGACTTGGAGTATAAGAGCGGTAACAAGTGCCCCGTTCTCCAGGACATCAACAATGATATGTATACCGGCGAATATGCTGACCTTGACCATGAGAAGTTCCACGGCATCATCGCTGAGGATATAGCAAGCGGCAAGAAGCTGTGCTATGAGGTATCCGAGGAGTACAAGTTCTGGATAATCTGGAACGACAGAGGCTTCAACCACTACTTCTGCCCTGAGCCGATGACAGCGATGATAGACGCTCCCAACCTGAGCCTGCCTGCTGACGTTTCCGGCTATGTGGAAGTCAAGCCCGGTGACAGCTTTACTGCTCACCAGAGATTCTTCACTAAGTAATGCGTAATTAGATGAATTTAAAACCGTCCGGTTCGTTAAGTGAGCCGGACGGTTTGCTTTTTGTATGGATTGCGGCGGTATAGTGTCGCTACAGAATGAGCGAAGCACAATTATGAATTATGCACAGGGCAGCAGCATTTATTTTTTGGGAATTATTTAATTCGCACGTTACTTTTTTTGTTTATTATTAGTCTCCATGACGTTCTGCCAAAGGGGGAAACCCAAGTGGAAAAAGGGGGAGGGACAAATTAAACCCGACAA
>CAMOEP010000251.1 GCA_946612185.1 uncultured Ruminococcus sp. | reverse complement strand
TCTTTGAGGCTAAAATGCCAAGCTTCAACTACAACGAGAATAAGTACAAGTACGTCGCTACCACTCCCTACTCCACTCAGGAAACTATCGCCGGCGAGTCAGTAAAGCATATCTGGCTTGGTACTCTGGTATTCGGCGTTATCCTTATGGCGATATACCTCACTTTCGTATACCTCTACAGCAACGCCAGAAAGAAACAGCAGCGCACTATAATTTCCCTGTGTATGGCTGCTTTCGTCCTCTTTGAGGCTGGCTACAACTGCTATGATACTATCTTAAAGATAGACAAGGAAGTCTACTACTCCTCAAAGAAGTCCTACTCCGTTATCATGGACGCTCCCAATGTTATGGAGAACCTTGAAAACATCGACGACGGCTTCTACCGTGCTGAAAAGACCTTCTTCCGTACAGTTAACGATAACCAGGCTTACGGTCTGAAAGGTATCTCACACTCCAGCTCAGTCATGAACACAAGAGCTATCCGCTTCATCGAGACTCTCGGCTATACCACAAAGAGCTATGAGACAAGATACGACGGTAATACTCCTGTGGCTGACTCCCTGCTTGGTATAAAGTACGTCCTGGACGACCCCTCCAAGCATTCCTCAAGCAACGGAAAGTCCCTGCTCAGCCCCTACTACAAGAAGATTAGTTCTATGAACTATATGGCTCAGGACGACGTTCCTTCCACTCTCGACGTTTACGAGAACCCCGATGCCCTGCCTATCGGCTTCATGGCTGATGATGATATCCTCAAACTCAGCTTCCTGGGCAACGATAACCCCTTTAACAGTATGAACAACTTCCTCAGTTCTATGACCGGTAATACCCCCGACTATTCCGCTCTCGTTCCTAAGGCTTACTTCCGCAGAGTGAATATCGACCCCACTACCGACGTTGAACTGAACGAGTGCTGGGAATCCGACTACAACGGTCAGCACTGCTATAACGCTAACGCCGGTGCTGCTGACCCTAATGCAAGAGTTCACATCACCACCGAGGACGATAGCTGCCTGTATATGTTCCTGAAATCCGATAACCCCAAGAAGTTCAACCTCTGGGTATCAAGCACTAAGGACGAAAACGGCAACTTCTGCGACTTCCAGGGCTTCGGTCAGTACTTCGAGGGCTATGACTACAGCATCGTAAACCTTGGCTCTTATCCTGCCGGCACTGAACTGGAGATCAGAATGACTATCGTTCAGGGCGATAAGACAGGTAACAATGAGTACATCATGGTAAAGGACTTCCAGTTCTACCACTTCGACTACGACGCTTTCCACGAGGATATCAACTCCCTCAAGGCTAACCCCTGGAACCTTGACCTGGACAAGACTTCTGACGACCACCTTGTCGGTGACGTTGACGCTCAGGAAGGTCAGGTGTTCTACACATCTATCCCCTATGAGCCAGGCTGGACTATCAAGGTTGACGGAAAGACCGTTGATGAACTGTTCTTCAACGACACAAGCAGCGGCACAAGCATCATGAAGAATGACAAGCTTGACAGCGCTGACACTGGCGAGGTAGTTATCCTCAATGCCCTTATCGGTCTGAAACTGCCTGCCGGTCATCATACAGTCGAGATGAGCTATACACCTCCCGGATTCAAAATGGGCGTTGTGCTTATGATACTCGGCATCGCTGCTATGGTATTCTTCTACCTGAACGACAGAAAGACAAACCCCGTTATGATCGCTGAGCGCAGAGCAAGAGAGCGCAGAAAACAGGGTCTTCCCCCGGAGGTATCTGTAGGTGAGCAGATCGAAGCTGCTAAGCCTAAGGTGCAGATAATCAAGTCAAAGGGCGCTGTCGCTGAGACTGAGCTTACTCCTGCTAAGGAGAATAAGCCCTATGAGGAGGAAACCGAGGAGGAAAGTTCTTCCGAAGAAGTATCTCCTGAGGAGACTGATTCCGATGAAGCTGAGGCAGAGGAAGCCCCTGCCGCTGAGGAAGAAGCCCCCGCTGAGGTGAAAAAGCCTGCAAATCAGCCTAAGCCCAATAACGGCGGCAATAACAACAAGCCCCATAACGGCGGCAAGAAAAAGAAGAAAAAGTAATTTAGGCAACACCGCACAGAGATTGCCTTTACCTATCGCCTGTGGAACTATTCCGCAGGCGATTCTTTTATATTAGGATTAGCAGTCCCGGCGAGTGACTGCTAATTTTGTACTACTGAGCCGGTGAAATTTAGTGTAAAACGCCGAAAATGAATAATTCCCTTGACTTTTGGTTATAATAGTGGTAAATTATAATTAGCACTCAGGGAGTAAGAGTGCTAAACCAGAAAATTCATACAGAAAGGTTGTGCGTGGATCGTGGACGACAGAAAGCTTAAAGTGCTTGCAGCTGTGGTTGACGAGTTTATCCGTACCGGCGAACCTGTGGGTTCAAAAGCGATCTCACAGCTCAGCCATATAAACGTTTCAGCCGCTACTATCAGAAATGATATGTCCGTTCTGGAACAAATGGGCTACCTGGAACAGCCCCATACCTCCGCCGGAAGAATCCCCACTTATATGGGCTACCGGCTTTATATCGACGAGCTTATGACTCTGCCGGAACTGCCTGACGAGGAAAAGGCAAGGCTTGACAGTATGCTCGGCGGTGAGGATACCCCGGAAGAACTCCTGGTGCAGAATGCCGCTGCCGCACTTACCGAAATTACTCAGTGCGCCGCTGTAGTTTCTACCGCTGCCCCGAAATTCTCCGTGATATCTAAGGTTGAGGTCATTCCTACCGGCAAGCGCCTTTATGTGATACTCCTTATCACTTCAAGCGGTAATATAAAGAATAAGGCTTGCAGACTCGAATTCGACCTTACCCATGAACAGCTCGATTTCTTTACACATTATATAGATGAGAACCTCAGCGGTATATCCGTAAAGGATCTTTCCGAGGAAATGCTCGATAAGATGATCGCTGCCGTGTCTGCGTATATGGTAACGCTTTCACCGCTGGTAAAGGGGCTGTGCGAACTTTCCGAGGATATGAAGCGTCAGGAACTTACCGTAAGCGGCGGAGAGAAACTCCTCTCCTGCAATGACCTGGATAAAATGGAGGTCGTAAGATTTATCGAACGCCGCCACGAACTTACCGATTTCATGGAGGATACCTTCAGCGGTATTCAGGTAAAGTTCGGCTCAGAAGGCTCTTTCGCTATCGGTAATTCAAGTATGATAGTCTCCCACTACAAAAAGGACGGTCATGACGCTGGTTCTATCGGCATCATTGGCCCGATGCGTGTGGACTACAAAAAGATCATTCCTTATATTGACTACCTGACTAATAAGATAACAGACCTTATGTCAGGGAATGATGATATAAATAGTAATACGGCTGCGGACGATACGGCTGCACCGTCGTAGCAGAAAGGAGATCCGACAGATGGACGAAAATATGACAAGCGATAATGTAAATACTGATAAATCAGAAGATCCGTCGAACCTTGATCTTATGGACGAGGTTCTCAATGAGCCTCAGGAAAATTCTGACGAGGACGACGAGGTTCTCAATGAGCCTCTGGAAACTTCTGATGAGGACGACGAGGTGAGCGAATACAACGATACTGCTAACCAGTTCGCTGAACTGGAGGAGGAACTCACTGAGGCTAAGGACAGCCTGCTAAGACTGCGTGCTGAGTATGATAACTACATCAAGCGCACAACTAAGGAAAAGGCTGAGATCTACCCCACAGCTACCGCTAAGTGTATCGAGGGTCTGCTCCCGGTTGTTGACAGCTTTGAAAGAGCCCTGGACGCTGAATGTTCAGACGAGAACTTCAAAAAGGGCATGGATATGATATTCGGTCAGCTCAAAAGCTTCCTTGACAAGATGAATGTTACGGAAGTTCCCGGTGTGGGCGCAAAGTTCGACCCGAATATACACAACGCTATCCAGCAGCAGGAAAGTGAAGACTACGCCAGCGGTCATGTGTGCGCTGTTTACCAGAAGGGCTATATGATCGGTGATAAGCTTATCAGACCTGCTATGGTAGTAGTTGCTCTGTGATATAATAATATCACACAATAAGTAAACCAATAACTAAAGTATATCAAATAATTTGCATATTGATCAGGAGGAATTTATTATGGGAAAAATTATCGGTATTGACCTGGGTACTACAAACTCCTGCGTAGCCGTTATGGAAGGCGGCAACGCTGTTGTTATCCCTAACAA
>CAMOEP010000250.1 GCA_946612185.1 uncultured Ruminococcus sp. | reverse complement strand
GATACCTCGGAACTTGGCGAAAAATCCACGAAAATCAAGTTCACCTATGAGGACTACACCTACGAAAAGGTCATAAATTACACCGTCGTTGACACTACTCCTCCCCTGGTCATCAATTCCGGCTGGGAACCCTACGCAAAACTTGGCGAACCTCTGGACATCAACTCGATAGTCGGCGTTGCCGATAACTACGACCGCAGCCCGGAAATTATCGTGGGCGGGATCATCGACACCGACACCGTGGGACGCTATCCCCTGGAAATTACCGCTACCGACGACTCCGGAAACTCCGTGACATGGGACTTGGAAGTGCTTGTAATGAGCCAGATACCTAAGCCCCAGGACAATAACGAGCGTGTGACCTACCAGGACTTCATGGACTCCCACGATTACGACAACGTTAGCTACGGCATCGACGTTTCCGCATGGCAGACCAACGTGGACTACGGCGCTGTCAAGGACGCAGGCTGTGAGTTCGTCCTCATGCGCATCGGCTACTGCTACAGCGACATAACTATGGACGACTACTACGAACGCAACATCGAGGAAGCCACCGCCGCTGACCTGGACGTGGGGGTATACTTCTACTCCACCGCAAACTCCGAGGACAGTGCCCGTGAACAGGCGAAGTGGGTTCTGGAAAAGCTTGACGGCAGGGAGCTGGATTTCCCCATAGCTTTCGACTGGGAGGAATTCGGGCATTTCCAGAAGTACGGCATGAATATCCACGACGTTAACGACGTATTCGAGGCGTTCTGCGACGAGATCGAGAAGGGCGGCTACAAGGCAATGCTCTACAGCAGCCGGAATTTCCTGCAAAATATCTGGGAAAACCGCAATGACCGCCCGGTTTGGCTCGCTCACTACGTTGACGAGACTAACTACGAGGGCGACTATGCTATCTGGCAGCAAAGCGCATACGGTATACTTGACGGCATCGTGGGCGATGTTGACATGAATATAAGGTTCAACGATATGCCGCTGGACTACTAAACAGAATCCCCTGATATGGCTATATACGGTCATATCAGGGGATTTTTCAGTATGAGGTCTTGTCGCTTATTGACTGGTACTCCCGGAAAAGTTCCAGACACTCCTCACGGCAGAGTTCCTGGGAAATGTCCTTGCGGGAGTTGAAGAAAACCTGGTCACGGAAGCCGATAGCGTCGGTGTCGGAGATATTGCAGCCGTAGTACACCTTTTCGATGTTCGCCCACTGGACAGCGCCGGCGCACATCGGGCATGGCTGGGCGGTGGTGTAAAGCTGGCAGCCGGACAGGTCGAAAGTGCCGATGGTGCAGCAGGCGCTTCGTATCGCCATAATTTCGCCGTGGCAGGTAGGGTCATTGAGGCGGACGACCTGGTTGTGACCTCTGCCGATGACGATGCCGTCCTTGACGATGACGCAGCCGAAAGGGCCGCCGTCGCCGGAGCGGATACCGTCCCTTGCCTCGTCGATAGCCATTTTCATGAATTTGTTCATAATGCACCTCCGGGGGAAGTATGTAGGTAAAAAAAAGCCGGTACAAGAAGTACCGGGAAATTTGGTGCAGGTGAAGGGACTTGAACCCATACCCCCTTGCGAGGACTAGCACCTGAAGCTAGCGCGTCTGCCTATTCCGCCACACCTGCACATATTTAATTAAACCGGCTTCACAAACCAAAGAAGTTTCTGGTGCAGGTGAAGGGACTTGAACCCATACCCCCTTGCGAGGACTAGCACCTGAAGCTAGCGCGTCTGCCTATTCCGCCACACCTGCGTCTGCAACTGTTTCATTCAGCTTTATTATTATATCACAACAAACTCCATTTGTCAACCCCTTTTTAAAATTTTTTCGAGCTGTGCCAGCTCGACCGCCCCCACGTTGTCGCTCGTTAACTCGCTTACTTTTTTAGAAACGGGGCTTTTTCCGTCGCTCAACCGTGTTTTGCTTGGTACATAGTTCTCCGTTAGAATCGTAAAACAGCGGCTTTACAGAATTCCACGAATAGAATTTTGTACCATTGAAAACCAAGCTGTGCCAGCTTGACCGCCCCCACGTTGCCGCTTGCTTACGCTCGCTCACTTTAAAAGAAACGGTACTTTTTACGTCGCTCAACCTTATTCTTCCTGGTACAAAGTTCTCCGGTAGAATTGTAAAGCGGCAGTTTACAGAATTCCACGAATAGAACTTTGTACCATTGAAAACACGGTTGAGCGACGGCAAAAGTACCGTTTCTATTATGTAAGCGAGCTTGCGAGCGACAACGTGGGGGTGGTCAAGCTGACGCAGCTTGGCTGGCGCAGCTTGCTACTTTAACTCTACTATGGTTACTCCGTCCTCGCCTTCGCCAAATGCGCCAAGACGGAAATTCTTCACGTTCGGGTGCTTGCGAAGCCTCTGGTGTACGGCGCTGCGAAGCTGTCCCGTACCCTTGCCGTGAATTATCGTCACCGTTGATATATTCGACAGCACCGCCCGGTCAATAAATGCGTCCATCTGGTAAACGCCGTCAATACAATCGCAGCCACGGATATCCAGTTCCATTTTTCCCCGGCGCTCAGCCTTGACGGTGACTTTTCCGCTGCGCCCCTTTCGCTGCTGAGGCGCTTTTCCACCAATAGTCACCTTCGGAGTCTCCTCCAGACGAAGACGTGAAATGGCTATTTTACTGCGCATTACGCCCATTTGCACGAATACGCTGTCGCTGCCGTCCGGGTCACCGGAAACAATTCCCTTACGCTGTAGGTCAACCACATAAACCGTGTCACCACGTTTCAGCTTGCGGGGCAGAACGTAGCCCTCGTTGGGGTCAGCCGGGTTCACCGGGTTAGCAGTATCATACATCTTATTGAAACTCTGCCGTGACTTGGTTTTCATGCCGGAAACATTGGCGCTGAAGTCCTTCTTGTCCTTCTCACGGCGAAGTTTTTCCAGTTCGTCGATAAGTTCATTGGACTCAGCCTTCGTGCGCTCGATTATGCTCATAGCTTCCAGGCGAGCCTTTTCAAGTTCCTCACCACGGGCTTTTTCCAATTCTTCACGCTGATTACGGAGTTTCTCCTCATGCTCGGCAGCCTGACGGCGCAGCTTTTCAGCCTGCTCCTTCTGGCGTTCCAGTTCAACTCTTGCGGCATCAAGCTTGGAAATTACCTGTTCCAGGCGGCTGTTAGCCTCACCTACGCTTGCCTTAGCTTCCTCGATAATATCCTTTGGCATACCCAGACTCTCGGAAATTGCGAAAGCGTTTGACTTACCGGGCGAGCCGACAATAAGCCGGTATGTAGGGCGAAGTGTAGCGATATCGAACTCGCAGGAGGCGTTTTCCACATTCTCGCTGTCGATTGCGAAAACCTTGAGTTCCTGGTAGTGAGTTGTGACCATAAGCTTAGCGCCGGACTGCATCAGCCTGCGGATTATAGCAACTGCCAGTGCAGCGCCCTCCACGGGGTCAGTTCCCGAACCCAGCTCATCAAGGAGAACCAGCGAACTTTCGTCAGCGGTATCAAGTATCTCAATGACCTTGTTGGTGTGGGAGGAGAAAGTGGAGAGGTTCTGCTCGATGCTCTGGCTGTCACCGATATCAACAAGGATATGGTTGAAAACCGAGATACTGCTGCCGTCGGACACGGGTATCAGCAGACCGCACATGACCATAGCTGACAGCAGACCGGCAGTTTTCAGAGCAACGGTCTTACCGCCGGTATTCGGGCCAGTGATAATGAGTGACTGATAGCTGCTGCCCAGTTCGAGATCAATGGGGACTGCCTTTTTCTGGTCGAGGAGAGGGTGACGAGCCTTGCGGAGACTTATCACGCCGTCGTCGGTTATGGCAGGCAGGGCGCAGCGAAGCCGGGCAGCCAGATTCGCCTTAGCGAAGTACAGGTTCAGTTCGGCACAGACCTTGAAATTCTGAGCAAGCTGGTCAGCAAAATCGCCGCAGTCGGAGCAAAGTTCGGCTATGATGCGCTCAATTTCCTCCTGTTCCTTGCCCTGAAGGATACGGATATCATTGTTAGCTTCTACTACCGCCATAGGCTCGATGAACATAGTCTGACCGGTGGCGGAAGTGTCGTGAACCAGACCGCTTATCTGGCTGCGGTACTCGGTCTTTACCGGGAGAACGAACCTGCCGTCACGGATAGTGACATTGCTCTCCTGGAGGTACTGCTGAGTGGTCTTGTTCTTTATCATCTTGTC
>CAMOEP010000249.1 GCA_946612185.1 uncultured Ruminococcus sp. | reverse complement strand
AATAAAGGGCAGTACGCAGGTTTCCGATGTGCATGAAACCTGTAGGTGAAGGGGCAAATCGTGTAGTAATAATTTTATCTGACATTTGAATTATCCTCTCGGTAGCATAAATAATGGCGGCATATGACCGTAATGCTTCCGCCGCCAGTTGGGACTTTCGTCACCAAGCTTTTTCCTGGACACAAAAAGAAATAATTCATAGAGACTCCCATAAGTTGAACTTTCCTACAGATAATAAATAACAAAAAAGAATAACGGAAAACGAAAACTAATGAACCTGTACGAAAAAGATCCAAATAACTGAAGGGTGTGTCAAGGAAGGAAACTATAATTTTAAAAATCTATATCTATCTCAAACTCTGCTGTAACATTCACATAGTCAAGGGCATTCTGAGCCTTTGCAAGTTCGTCAGCAGCATCATTGTAAGCCTTTTCAGCCTGTTTGATGTCGTAGTTTGTATAAATGTAGTCAATAATGTTTCTGGAATCGCCATATGAAGCAGCAGCCCTGCTTTTAGGAAGCATCTGCTTCATGTAGCTGAGTTTAGCCACACGCTTTGTAAGCTGCGGCAGATACACCAGCATCTCGTCGATAGTAAATCCATAGCCGGGTACTTCCTGTGTGGAGTTGAAAACGTTCAGTGCGTGCTTGACCTTGCGTATCTTCTGTTCAAGTTCAGCAAGTTCCTCCTGAACTGATGCAAAATCATACTCCGGGCGCAGAGTTTCCGGATCTTCGCCTGTTGCAGCATTGAATACCCTTGTATACTCCTCATGAGATAAAAGAGCAGAATGTTGTTCGTTAAGCTTTTTAAGTATTTTAGATGCCTGTGCAGATGTAACTTTCATATAAACCTCCTGTCATCAGTAAGTATACCTATTATATCACATTTTTTTCCTGATTGCAAGCCCTATCTTTTCCGCCTGAAACGTGGCATAAGTCTCTGACGGTAGTACCTGTAGAACATACCCAGGTTTATGTCATGCATAACGAATATAACATTGCTTATGCACAGGAATATTATCGCTCCGTACTTGCCGAGTTCGCCCATATCATCGACCATTTCACTCAGTCCGAAGATGAACACAGTGATGTAGTAGTATGCAATAACACAGACGTTGAAAACTGCCATTTTCACAAGGAAACGGAAACTCTTTGGTCTTAGTTTTTCCAGATAGAACCGTATTATCGGGTAGTGACCGAAGAACATTATGAAGATAAGCGCCGCCTCCTTGTCAGCACATATCAGCATGGACAAAAGCCCTACTGCTATGTACGTCAGGAGCGCCCAGCTTATGCTGACTTCCACCGCAATTATCATCATCAGCACTCCTGCTATCATCGGCAAAACAAGGTACAAAGCCGGCATTATCCCCGCCAGGAACATTGATACAAGGCAGAGCGCTGATACTATACCGCCCAGGGCGACCCTGTAGCTTATATCCCTCATTGGCGGCGCTCCGCAGTTTTCTTGCTTTTCTGGATACCGTATACCACAGCGCTGAGAAGCTTATGGGGAACGAATCTGGTTGCGAATACTCCTGCCCTGACGGTAAGACCGGGTATTGCAATAAGCTGGCGGCGGAAAGCCTTCCGGAGGGCGTACTCTGCGGCATAGTCGGCTGATATGGGCTTTACGCTGAAGCTTACTCCGGCACGGTTATTGAAATTGGTATCCACGGGGCCGGGGCAGAGAACGGTTATACTGACCTTCGACTTGTCACGGCGCAGTTCCTCGGCAATGGCAAGTGACAGCCGGACTACATAGTTCTTTGAGGCGTAGTATGAGGAAAGAAGCGGACCTGTCATGAATCCTGCGCTTGAGGCGACATTGAGTATTATTCCCCTGTTCTGGCGCTTGAAGTCCCGGAGGAACAGTTTTGTAAGGATATGGACTGCCACAACATTTACATTGATAAGGTCAAGTTCGTCGGTAAGGTCAGTCTCATCGAAGCGTCCGAATATGCCGTAGCCTGCGTTATTTATGAGCATATCCACGCCCTTGTCTGCGCAGAATTCGTAGAGTTTGAAAACGTGGCTGCGCACTGAAAGGTCTGCCGGGAATATTTCCACGTCAGTACCCAGGGATTCTTTCAGCTCAATGAGTGCTTTCTCGTTTCGTCCGGTAAGGATAAGGGATACTCCCCTTTTGCTGAGTTTTTCGGCAAAACTTCTTCCTATTCCGGAAGTCGCACCTGTTACTAATGCCTTCATAGTTATTACCTCTTTTCTATTGTTGGGATACTGCCCTCAGAGAGCGTGTCGATGCCCATGAGGAGCAAAGTCTGTTCGTAGTCGTCCGGGTCAAGGAAGCTGGTAAGCTGCCTTGTGGCGTACTCCGGGCGAAAGTACACTATCTCGGTGTAGTGCTGGGTCAGGAATGGTATAAAGCAGTCCGCAAAGCTGTCGCCAATGACCAGCAGTCTGCGCTCGTTGCTGACCGTGGTGGATATGCGCACAAGGGGCAGCGGTTCACCCAGATAAAGCCAGTACTTTTCCTGTCCATTTGCGGCTTCACGGTCGAAAAGCTGCTTTTCAGTCACTACTCCCTGATTGTCCATTCCGGTACACTCCGTCACCTCAGCGCCGTCTGAGAGAGTGTACACGTCAAGGATATCGCTCTTTCCACGCTTGCACATTGACCTGCGGTAAAGGTCACCCAGATACTCGTCAGTAACGTGGGAAACGCTGTATCTGCCGTAGGATATGGGGATAAATCCAAGCTTCTGGATAACCGTCCTGTAGACACAGTATGCGCCGTAGCACGTCCAGCGGGAATCGGTATTGTAGTAGATATTCTGGTCGCTGAGAGTTTTCAGGAGAGTGTAGGTATCTATCCGGCGGACACCTGTACTTAAATGGTCACAGAAACGGGTTATCTGCGCCTTCTCGGTATCGCTGCGCAGATGTTCCGGGAGAAGATTTCCGTAAACGCCCGTTGACGTGGGAACGGCTGCCATATACACAGCGCCGGAGTAGTTTTCCGCAAAGTCATTTACCGAATCCGCCGCCTGGGAACTCCCCCCACGTCTTGCGGCATCGGTATCCAGCAGCCTGTCAGCAGTGATATATATACCATTGGAGATATTCTCGCATATCCGGCTGTTCAGGGCTGCACCTGCGGAAGTCCAGCCGCTTCGTCCGGCAAAGTGGTCAGCGCACCATATACTAAGTCTGTCGGTGAAGCTTCCGTCAGCCAGAGTACTAATGGTCACTTCCGGGAACTTAGCCAGTTCTCTGCCCTCGTCCGGTGACTGGCTCTGCTTCGGCATTATCACGGTAAGTATGCTCACCGCACCGATAAATACCACTGACGACAGCGCCGTTATCTTGTTAATAATATTACTCATAGCCTATATCCTCATTATCATCTGTTCCGAAACGCCGGTATACGCTATCATTGCCGTGCATACCACCAGCAGCGCCATTACTATCACCGGTGTGAGCAGCTTTAATACCCCTGTGAACCGTCCGCCGTAGGGGCGGAGCATCATCTTCCGGAAAAGGTCGGTGGAGGCGTAAGCTGACGCAATTACCATTACCGCAAATTCACGGACAAGGTATATGGTATGACTGTCAGCAAATATACGGTTTCCGCCTATCATTGCAAAGAGCCACCGCAGCGCATTTCCGGGGGACTCCGCCAGCAGGAATACCGCAAAGAGTGTGGTCAGTATAGTGGTATAAATTATACCCGTAGCTTTCATAAGCCGCTCGTCACGAAAGCGCTTTTCAACAACTATCGCCGCACCCATAAGCAGTCCCCACATCGCACCACAGATATCGAACCTGTACCAGCAGCCGAGAAGTGTCCAGGAAAATACGAAAGTAACGCTCCTGAGCCATTTGTAGTTTGTCATGGACGACAGCGGACGTGTCACGAACTTTCTGAACCAGTGAACCACCTGAGTATGCCAGCGTGCCGTGAAATAGCGCATACTTCCGGTGAACAGCGGATAATTGAACCCCTGCGGGAATCTCATTCCGAAACAGTAGCACAGACCCGTTCCCATGTCTGACAATCCGGAAAGCGTGAAGTAAAGGCACATAAGGTAAGCCAGCGCACCCAGCCATGCGGAAACTACCGGCAATTCGGAGGAGTCCACCTGCACTACCGCCTGATACAGGCAGCAGAGATTATCCCCGATGACAACTTTCTTGGCAAGTCCCTTGACAAATATAGTGATACCGATTC
>CAMOEP010000248.1 GCA_946612185.1 uncultured Ruminococcus sp. | reverse complement strand
GAGCGCTACCTGAGTACCGCACTTTTCGACAAACCAAATGAACTTGTATAACAGGAAGGAGTGGTTTTATGTCATTTATAGAAAGACCAAGATTCTCATGTATGTTAGGCGGCGCACTGGCTACCCTTACTTCGCTGCCACGAGTTATCCCCATAATCCACGGCGCACAGGGCTGCGGCGGACAGCTTACCAATTCATACGCCTACGGTGGATATTTAGGAGTTGGATACTGCGGCGGCGCTTCACTTCCAAGCTCTAACGTAAGCGAGAAGGAAATAATCTTCGGCGGCGCAGAACGTCTGAAGAAGGAGATAGAAGCTGCTTATGATGTTATGGACGGCGACCTTTTCGTGGTGGTAACAAGCTGTATGACCGACCTTATCGGTGACGACGTGGAGTCAGTGATAAGCGAGGTGGAACGTCCGGAGTCACCGCTGGTTTTCGTGGATACAGGCGGATTCAAGGGCAATTCCTACGCAGGCTATGACAGCGTATTGGAGGGACTTTTCCAGCAGTTCATTCCTGTAACCGAGGAGAAAGACCCCCGTCTTGTGAACCTCTTGGGACTTGTTCCGGCGTATGACCCGTTCTTCCGTGGCGACCTGGAGGAGATACGCAGAGTACTGGCGCTTATCGGCGTTAAGGCAACCACTTTCTTCACTCCCGACCAGACTATCGACGATGTGAAAAATGCCGGAAAAGCGTCGCTGAACGTGCTTTTCTCGCCACTGTACGGCATCAATACCGCAAAGGCTGCCAAGGCAAAGCACGGCATTGACTACCACATCACCAATCTGCCCATCGGAAGCGGTGCAACAGTGAAGTTCGTACTGGAAATTGCCGAAAAACTGGGCATTGACAGGGCGGAAGCTGAAAAGGCGCTCCAGGGCGAGGTCTACCGCTACTATCAGTACGTTGACCGTGCAAGCGACGTTATCGCTGATACGGATTTCCAGAACTATGCGGTAGTTATCAACAATTCCACCGAAGCGCTGCCCTATGCGCTTTATCTGGATAACGAAATTGGCTGGCTGCCGGAGTACATCTTCATCACCGACGACCTGAAGGATTACCAGAAAAAGGCTATACAGGATCGTTTCGATGCTGAGGAATTTTCAAACCGTCCGGAACTGGTTTTCGAGACTGATACCTTTAAGATACAGCAGTACATCACCCAGAACCGCCCCCAGTTTTCCAGTGAAACTTACTTCGAGAACCTCTCACCGGTGTTCGTCCTCGGCAGCACTATCGACCGTAAACTTTCGCAAGTCCTGGGCGGAAATTACCTGAATACGGCGTTCCCGGTAATAAGCCGTATCGTTATAAACCACACCTATGCCGGCTTCAACGGCGGTCTTGCACTTCTGGAAGACCTTATCACAGGACAAGTAGCAGGGAGGTAAATGTAAATGAAATTCGATGTTAATTATGACGTGCAAGTGCCTAACCCAAGAGAGAGACAGCGTGCTACAGCTTACGCTTTCGGCGGCTGCACAAGCGATCTGAGAAAGGGTTCATGTGCCGGATGTCTCGGCAGATGCGACCGAAGCTTCACACAGGCAATGTTCTGTCAGATGGGCGTTTCCACACTTATCTCGTTTTCCACAAAGGACTCCGTTGTTATCATGCACGGCCCGGTGGGATGTGGTTCACAGTCTCACGGCGTTGATTTCAGCATCAAGCAGTTCGGCGCAGCAAGAGGAGTGAAAATGGAGGGCGCTCGCTGGTTCAGTACCAATCTTGACGAGTACGACGTTATCAACGGCGGCAATGACAAGCTGTACAATACCATTATCGAGGCGGACAGACGCTTCCACCCGACAGCAATATTCGTCTGCAATACCTGCGCTCCCGGCGTTATCGGTGACGATATCGAAAGCGTCGTGAACCATGCACAGGAGCAGGTGACTGCAACTGTCGTTCCGCTTCATTGCCCTGGATTCAGCGCAAAGGTGTTCTCCTCAGCCTATGATGTGGTATACCACGGAATCCTCCACCGTTTCGGATTCGAGCCGAAGAAGTACATCGACTATACCCCGTTCAGCAGGAATGACCCGGACTATGAGCAGAAGATCAAGGCTTACGAAGCGAAAAAGGCTCGCACTGTAAACCTCTACAACGCCTGGTCTATCGGCCCCGGCGATGAAAAGGAGATACGCAGGCTGCTTGAAGCGATCGGTCTGAATGTGAATATCTTCGTGGAATTCAAAGAGCCGGACGACTGGCGTTTCATTACCGAAGCTGCCCTTAATGTAAGCTTCTGCCACGTTCACGACGTTTACTTCCTTGAGTACCTGAAACGTGAGTTCGATATACCCTACATACTCCCCACTATCCCTATCGGTACTGAGCAGACCAGGAAGTTCGTAATGGCAATAGCTGAGTTCTTCGGACTGGAAAAAGAAGCACAGAATCTCCTTGAGCATGAGGAGGAGAAACTCCGCAAGGCGCTTGAACCTATCCGCAAAAACGTTGAGGGCAAGAAAGTCCTCATCAGCGGTGGATTCCTGAGAATTGGCGCAACCGGTCTGCTGGCTGACGAGATCGGTCTGAAAGTTGTGGGATTCAGAAACTTCAACTACGACGAGTTCGGTGACCTGCTTTTCGGTGAGATACAGGAGAAAATAGGCGACGTTCAGAACTCCGTTTCCACTCAGGCAAATGAGCTTATCAACATGGTATACAAGCTGAAACCGGACATCGCCATTTCCCACCCCTCCGTTGGCGTATGGCTTGTGAAGTCAGGCGTACCGTCCCTGACGCTCTTTGCGCAGAGGTTTACTTACTTCGGCTTTACCGGCGCATATTCTCTGGCACGCCGTATCGAGCGAACTCTTAAAAATACTTCATACGCTAAGAATCTTTCCGCCCACACCGCACTTCCCTATCAGGAGCAGTGGTACGGAAAGAGTCCTTACCACTATATTACAGGACTTCCCGAAACTGATTCGCCGGGTCTGTAATATCCATCAGGGCAACACCAGAATGAGAGATGATATTTTATGAAAAGTATAGGTAAATTTTTGAAAAGGATAGCTGCCGCTGCTTCTGCCGCAATGGTTCTTACTGCCTGCGGTCAGCAGCCGGAGCAGGAGTCCGCTTCGCCTCCTGCTGACTTCTCCCAGGAAACTTCCTCCGCCCCTGCAAAGGAAAACGTCGGCACACTGGAGGTAGCCTGGTTTCCCTCATCAATAAAGTCAGCCCTTACTACCGTAGCTTACGACCAGGGTTACTTTGATGAGGAAGGCGTTACCGTGAACTGTAACGTTATCCAGTCCGCTGCGGACGCTCTTACTGCCCTTTCCGAGAACAAGGTGGACGTTGTTCCTGTTGGCATCACCCTCCAGCTACAGCTTATGGCTGACGGTCAGGATCTTGTTATCTTCGGCGGTTCGGCACAGGAGGGCGGTGCTATCATAACCAAGCCCGAAAATCAGGAGCAGTTCGCAGAACTTTCAGGCTGGGACGGCAAAAAATGGGCATCTGCCAGAAGCTATACCGGCGATAATATAATCCGTGCCAAACTCCGTGAAATAGGCATTGTTCCGGAGGAGGACATTGAAATAGATTACCTGAACGACGATACCTCTATCGTCATGGCAGTATCCAAGGGACAGGTCGATGTGGGCTATATCACAGCCGACGGTGTGCAGACCGCCAAAAACTTCGGCTTGTCGCTGGGTATCAAGGTGGGCGATGTTGACCCATATTATCCCTGCTGCCGTCAGACTACCAGTTCCAGGGTAATAAGCGAGAAGCACGACGCACTTGTAGCGTATCACCGTGGACTTATCCGTGCCTACAAGCTTATCCTCGAAGAACCGGAAAAGGCAGTAAAGATAATGACTGACCAGACCGGACAGACCAAAGAGTACGTTCAGGAAGCGCTTTACGGTGACTATGCTTCACGCTACAGTCCCGCACCGGCAAAACAGCGTGTCATTGATTTTTCTTCCTACCTTATCGGTGAGGGGATAATCAAGGATACCGACATCAGCGGCAATATCGACACGGAAATTTTCCGCACAGCCCTTGATGATATTCTTGCCCAGTACCCGGACGACCCGGATTATCTGGCGCTGAAGGAGTTTTCAGATAAGTACGACGCTTGACTAAGGAGGTTTTACCATGAGCAAAATTGAATTTCGTGATGTTTCGTTCAGCTACAAAGAGCATAATGATTCTGTGATGATACT
>CAMOEP010000247.1 GCA_946612185.1 uncultured Ruminococcus sp. | reverse complement strand
TCTTTATTACACGCATACCAGTTCCGTAGGCGGATAAAAGTACCCAGACAAGACCTGTTACCGCACTGAGCGCAAGATACATGGGGCTTATATGGAAAGTTACTGTTCTCTTTGCCAGTGCCGGGGCGATGAAGGTTTCTGCGATGCCGCTGGAGAGAACTGCCCTGAATGCCAGCCATGCTGAACCGATTCCGCCAAGCAGTCCCAGCGGAATTCCGACTATACAGAGCATAAGTCCCTCAAGGGTAATTATGCGTACTATCTGTTTCGGAGATGCACCTATGGATTCAAGCATACCGAACTGCCGCTCCCTCTCCTTTGAGGATATCTCAAAGGCGGTGTCGATTATCATTCGCAGGGACATGGCGATGAAGATTATGAACACATAGAGTATACATAAAAGCTGTAGCTGGTTGAACCTTGCGTTATCGTCGATAAGGTCGTAGTTTTTAAGCGAATTGTTAACATCATAGCGGTTAAGATCTACCGACTCAAAGCCAAGTTCCTTATCTTTGAGGAGCTGCTGAAACCAGGTCGTAAAGTCCTTCATGCCCTTTTTCAGCATAATATCAGTCTGGGTATTTCCGGCGATAAATGCCTTGAATTCCACGCTGTCAATATGATCGTAACTCTTTATACTCTCCGCCTGCTCCTTTGTCAGGTCATAAATGCGGACGTGGTAGGGATTGTTTGCATAGTTCACCTCACGAAGCACGCAGGTGAGGGTATAGTAACCGGTGAACAGTGCTGTCATAAGTGAAAGGGCAAGGAATATGCTGATAATTGTAAGGAGAGAGTGGCGTTTTTGCTTAAATATATACCTTATCGCCATAAGGGATTCAAATTTCACGGCTTGCACCCCCTTAGTTTATGCCTGTGAGAACATCGTTTACTATATGTCCGTCAGATACGGTGATGATCCTGTCACATTGCAGAGCGATATTCTCATCGTGAGTAATGATTATCATAGTCTGGTTGAAGTCCCTGTTAGAATTGCGGAGAAGCTCCATAATTTCAGCGGAATTCTTGCTGTCCAGGTTTCCGGTAGGCTCGTCAGCGAGGATAACTCCAGGGGAAGTGAACATTGCTCTGCCGATGGATACTCTCTGCTGCTGACCGCCTGAAAGCTGTGAGGGAAGATGGTCACGGCGCTCGGTCAGGTCAAGGAGTTTCAGGAGTTTTTCAAGGCGCTCCTTGTCGGGTTTTCTGCCGTCCATAATCATAGGCAGGGTGATATTCTCCTCGGCGCTGAGTACGGGGATAAGGTTGTAGAACTGGTAGATAAGTCCCACCTGTCTGCGGCGGAAAATAGCCAGGTTCTTGTTATTCTGTTCGTAAACGTCCTGACCGTCCAGCCAGACCTTACCGGAAGTAGGTCGGTCAACGCCGCCGATGATGTGGAGCAGAGTGGACTTACCAGAGCCGGAAGGTCCGATAACGGCGAGCATCTGTCCTTTGGGTACTGAGAACGACACCTTGTCGAGGGCTTTTACTTCGTTTTCGCCTTTACCGTAAGTTTTGCAAAGGTCTTCTACTTTAAGCAGTTCCATAATGATCCTCCTTTAGTATGGGTATTCTTACTTTCTGTAATAAGTATAGCATATCAGTATCACAATTTCATAGCAATTAAATTACAAAAATGTCACTTTCTTATAATGCGTAATTCGTAATGCGTAATGCGTAATTTGGGGTTATGGCAAGTATTGCTGTCTGACTGCTTTTTAGTGTTCATGTGATTTACAAGCATAATTTTAAAGACCGTCCGGTGATAAGCCGAACGGTCTTTACTTTTAGTATGAATTGCGGCAGTAAACTACCGATACAGAAATAGTGCAGCGCAATTACGCATTGCGCATTACGAATTACGCATTAAATCTTTACGAATCGCTGCTCTGCACCGTTGAGTGCCTTGCCGCAGAAAATAGCCTTGGGTCTTGCCCATACAGTGCCGTTTTCAAGTGACTTGTATACTACAAGTTCCTCATTGTTCTCGCTGTGGCGTGCTACGGCGATGACCTCATACTCGCCGCCCTTGTAGTGACGGTACTTTGCACCGATCTCTACCTCTGTCTCTGTTTCAGCTTCAGGCTGCACAGCAGGAGTTACCTCGCTCTCAGGCTGACCGTTAACGATATCATCGGAAACGATTATCATTGAAGTAAAGGGCTGGAGACTGATATGGGCATTGCCGTTATCAACATTTACCTGCTCGCCGCTTATAACATCAACAAGCGCCGGCATATGTGTGCCGAAGTTGAAGTCGTACTGCTGGTCAGAAAGGTTCAGTGCAACGTATATAGTCTGGTCAGCAAGGGTCTTTTTGAAAAGAAGCTGCTGATTTGTTATCTGTAAACGCTCATAATTGCCGTTTCTCATTGCAGGATAAGCCCTGTAGATACGTCCAAGCTTTACGATATGATGGTACAGGTCAAGGTTCTCACGCTCCATGTCCTGAAGATGCAGACAGGGGCGGAGGTTATCGTCGGAGTTGTTCTCCTTTCTGCCATGAATACCGTACTCGCTTCCGTAGTATATCGACGGAATACCGGGCATTGCATACAGCAGGGTATACACAAGGGGAAGATATGCAGGATTATTCAGTGTGCTTGCCAGACGGTTAACATCATGGTTATCAACGAAGTTGTAGAGGTTGATATTCCTGTAGATACCGCCGTTTGCACCGGACTGACGGTTGATAGAGTAGTCTATCTCGAAGTAGTTCTTATCATTGTGGGAGGAATAAAGTCCCTTGTAGCACTCATAGTTTGTAACACTATCGAGCATTTCAGGGTTAGCCCAGCGGTTATAGTCGCCGTGGATTATCTCGCCCATGAGCCAGAAGTCACGCTTCTTGCCCTTGCAGAAACTACGCAGACGCTTGAAGAAATCGAAGTCGATACAGTCAGCAGCGTCGAAGCGGATACCGTCAATACCAAAGGACTCTATCCAGTAGTTGATAGCGTCGATAATATGGTCACATACGCCCACATTGCGCAGGTTGAGCTTTACAAGGTTATAGTGACCATTCCAGCCCTCATACCAGAAGGGGTCGCCGTAGGGGGACTGACCGCCGAAGTTAAGGTTCTGGAACCAATCGCAGTAGCCTGAACCCTGCCCCTTTTCCTGTACATCAACAAACTGGGGGAACTTGCGTCCGACGTGGTTGAAAACGCCGTCAAGAATTACCCTGATACCAGCTTCATGGAGTCTGTCGCAGATAGCCCGGAAAGAGTTATTATCGCCAAGGCGGTGGTCGATCTTTTTATAGTCAATAGTATCATATCCATGCTCAACGGACTCGAAAACAGGCCCAAAATAGATAGCATCAACATTCATTTCCTTGAAATGGGGAATCCAGTCAAGTACTTTGTCCAGGCGGTAGGTAACTTCATCGCTGCCGTCGTTGAACTTAGGTGCGCCGCAGAATCCAAGCGGGTAAATATGATAGATTATCGCATCATCATACCAATTCATTATACATTTCTCCTTTATATTTCAATGTGCATTAATTCACATTTTTATCTTATTTCTGGCTTCCCTCAAGGAAATAGGAAGCTTCCATATCTGCCACATGGAGAGCGAAAGCAAGTGGGTACATTTCCAGTGCCTTGCCGATAGTGTTCTTATCCTCAAGACCTGAAAAGCCCATATGCCAGCGTATTGCAAACGCCTCATCACGGGTAAGTCTGCCCTCGCCGTAGAGGTAGCCGGATATGATGTATACCGATTTCTCGCCATGACCGTAAGGCAGGGTATCATTTATAGTATAAAACGGAACTTTCTCCCACTGACCGGTGGTATCATTTTTCTTATTGCGGTACTCTGTGGTATAGAAGTTGACCTTGCATACATCGTGGAGGAGTGCAACAATGGCTATAGTCTCCTCGGAGAAGTCCATGCGGTAAAGTTCCTTAGTCCGTGGGCGTGAGAGATAGTCTTTCAGACAGTGGTAAACGTTAAGGCTATGCTGACAAAGACCGCCCTCATAAGCGCTGTGGTAGCGTGTAGAACTGGGAGCAGTAAAGAAGTCGCTTTTTTGCAGGAATTCCAGCAATTTATCAGCACCGGGGCGCTTGATATTCTCATTATATATCGAAATAAATTCTTCCTTTGCAGTCATACAAAACCTCCGTTCACAAGCAGATACTTAAGGCAACACCGCACAAAGACCGCCTGACGGCTTTGCAGCGCATATACTTG
>CAMOEP010000246.1 GCA_946612185.1 uncultured Ruminococcus sp. | reverse complement strand
TGGAATATGGTAGAACAGCCACTGGTACTTATTAAAGATACAGATATGCAGCCGCTTTCAGTGTTCCTTTCGCAGATAAATACCGGCGATGTGGGTCTGGCATTCGCTGTGGGTGTTGTATACATGGTCCCTACGATACTCATGTTCCTGTATGGTGAGGATTACCTGATAGATGGTATGACCTATTCCGGCGGTATCAAAGGCTGACACAATAAAGGAGTGTTGCAAAATGAACGAGACTACATCTAATGAGATAAAAGACCCTAAGGACATAAAATCACCGGAAGAACGTGACCCAAGACGCAGGAGAGAGATAATCAAAAATATTCTCATCATCTTCCTGGCTGTGCTTCTGGTGCTGACATTCTGCTCGAATACCATAATGAACCGGTCACTGGCTGAAATAACAACCGAGCGCACCAGCTCAGGAAAACTTACCGAGAGGATAAGAGGAAGCGGTATCGTGGAATCCAACCAGACCTATGATGTTACCCTTTCCGGTAATTACACCGTCGATACTATCATGGTAAAAAGCGGCAAGGAAGTCAAAAAGGACGATGTTCTATTCACTGTGGGCAAGGGCGAAAACGCTGACCTGACCGCTGCTGAGGACGCTCTGGCTGCTCTTGAACTGGATTACCAGAAAGCCCTCCTTGCTATGCCTGCTGATTACAGCTCAGAAAACCAGGCTATCGCAAACGCAAGGGCTGACCTCCAGGCTGCTATCAATAAGCGTGACAACGCTGCCGCAAGCCAGGGCGACCAGCAGGCTGCCAAAGATGCTTACAACAACAATAAGTCCGAACTGAATTACTATACCCGTATGCAGTCTAAATTACAGGCTACTATCTCCGCTATCGACAGCGATGAGTATTCAGGTGCTGCACCGGAATATACCGGCGACCTGATACGCCTCAAAAGCGACTATGATACCGCTTCCGCTGACTATAATGCTGCCTTTTCACTGTACACCCAGCTTCTCTCCGGCAATGACAGCGAGGAAAACCCAGGCGGCGCTTCACAGGAAGTCATTGACGAGGCACAGGCTGATGCGGAGGAAAAGGAAGCTGCCCGCAATGATGCCCGTGATGCATACGAAAGCGCAAAGTATGACCTGAGAAGCTGGCTGCTTTCCGAACTTGAAACCGCTGAGTACAATGTGGACTACTTCACAGGTCTTGTAAACAGCTATGAATCATCTCAGACTACAGGCTTTACTGACCTGGATATGCTGGAAGAAGACATCAAGGCTAAACAGCGTACACTTGATGACCTTATAACAGCTCTCAACAAAACTAAAGCAAGCGATGACAATGCAAGCAAGATCACTAACCTTGACCTGGAAGCCAAGAAAAAGGAGATCGAAAAGCAGAAGGAAAAGATCGCCAAGCTGAAGGAAAAGGCAGATACTACTGAGATAAAGTCCAAGTACAGCGGCGTTGTAAGCTCAATAAACATCAAGCCCGGCGACGAAACCGTTCCGGATATGCCCCTTATCACCATTGACCTGGCTGACGAAGGCTACACCGTTCAGGTAAGCGTATCCTCCGACAAGGTCATGAAGGTGAAAAAGGGTACTGCCGCTGAGATCGTGAATAACTGGTCAGGTAAAGCTGAGGCTGTTCTTACTGACATAAAGAACGAATCCGGCGCAAATTCCCGCAGCAAGACACTTGTGTTCTCCGTTACAGGCGATGTAAGCTCCGGCTCATTCCTCGATCTTTCCATTCCCTGCGGCAGCGGAAGCTACGATGCTATCGTTCCTAAAAGCGCTGTAAGGCAGGATAATAACGGCTCATTCGTTCTCACCGTCCGTTCAAAGAGTTCACCCCTCGGAAACAGATACTACGCCGAAAAGGTAAGCGTTGAAGTACTTGCTTCCGACGAAGTCTCAAGCGCAGTATCCGGTAATATAATGAACGGCGACTTCGTCATTACCACATCAAGCAGGGCTATCGCTCCCGGCGATCAGGTTCGCATGAAGGATAAATAAGGTGATGCCATGAAGCTGAAGATAAAACTCCGGTACGCCGTTATCGCTGCCGTGAACGCTGTGTGTCTGCTGTCCGCAGGTATACTTTCCCTTTCGGGCAGTTCACTGGCTAAGGGACAGTCTTACAACAGCGTCGCCGGTCAATGGGATACTGAGGGCGGCTGCTCACAAATAAGCTGCTTCTTCGCCGCTGACTCCGGATTCAGCACGGATTCACTGGGCGCTGTCAGGAATGAGGAACTTTCCGCACTGAAAAATGCTTCCATGCAGCCTGAAGAAGGAAAGACCCTTGTACCTGATGCCTACAGCGCTCCTGTAGGGCGGTGCAGCGTAAAGTGCGATACCGCCGGACGCTCAGAGGCTATGGTAACAGCAGTTGGCGGAAATTTCTTCATGTTCCGTGACTTCACCCTGCTAAGCGGCTCCTACTTCTCAGATAATGACCTTATGCAGGACGGCGCTGTTATCGACAAGGAACTCGCCTGGGCACTTTACGGCTCTTATGATGTTGCCGGCATGAATATTTACCTTAATGACGTTCAGCTATATATATCCGGCGTTGTAGATGTCCCCCGCACAAAGGCGGAAAAGGACTGCGTGGGCGATGTGCCCCTTATGTACATTTCATATACTATCGCTGACAGCCTGCTGATCTCAGGGAACATAGGTCAGATGTCTTCTTACGATCAGCCTCAGGGATTCAGGAATATCACCTGCTATGAGTGCATTATGCCTGACCCGGTAGAAAATTATGCATATAATACACTTTCAGAGTACTTCAAGACCTCGTTTCCCGATAAGTGCAGCGTGGTAAGCAACTCTGACCGCTTTGACCCTTCAAAAAGGGCTAAGGCTTTCAAAAAACTCTCCAGCCTTGCGGTACACAGCGACAGCATAGCGTACCCCTGGTGGGAGAACGCATCAAGGATAACGGAGGTGAAGCTGTCAGTTATATACTTCTTCCGCAGGTTACTGCTCATTCCAACTATCCTTACCCTGCTCTGGCTGCTGGTAATTGCCTATAAACTGGCTGTAAAGGGCAGACAAAAACTATTTGAGGTGATAGCAGATAAATATACACGCATCGCCTACAAGATCTTACAGAGACAAAAACAAAAGAAAGATAATATACAATCTAAAGATCAGCAATAAAAAAAGAAACTGATCTCCACCCAATATCATTATGGAGGATAATTTATGAAAACCACTACTTTAAAAAGGACTCTGGCAGGAGTCTTCGCCGCAGCTATGCTCTGCTCATCTGTTTCCTGCGCATCAGGCGGCAGCAGCAACGACTCAAATGGTAACAGCAGCAGCGGCAATTCCCCCAGCGCAAGCAATGTTTCAGACAAGACTATTACCAACGTCTACCGCTCTACTGACATAGATGCTGATATTCCTATGGATTACGTCAACTCTATCAAACAGATCGGCGGCGGAAATATACTCATCGAAGGCAATGACGACAAGGGCAACAGCATTCTCCTTATCACCGACTCAGAGTTCTCCACCTTCACTCCCCTGGACTTAAAGCTGGAGCTGTCAGAAAACTCCACCAGCTTTGTACAGTCCTGCGTACTCGGCAACGGAAATATCGCTGCTATCGTCCAGATCACTGACTACGGCGACTTCCAGCTCCCTGACTGGGAAGACCCGACTTTCAACTACGATGAATTTGACTTCGACGCTATGAACGAGGCGGCTGAATATAGCTGCAAGTTCCTCATTCTTTCACCCGACGGAGAGATCCTCGCCTCCTCTGACCTTGCAGACCTGGATCAGTACAAGGGCGACGAGGGAGAGCCTCTCCAGACAGGCAATATCTGCGCTATCGGTGAAGATAAGTGCCTGCTATCTATATACAACAACGATAAAGATATATACGTTATCCTCGACTCCGACGGAAAGTTCGTTGAGGAGGTCGATATAACTGAAGGAATGTACCAGGGAACCTGCCTGGACGAAAACAAAAATCTGGTTTACCTGAGCTGGGGCAGCAACAATCTTGAGCTGAAGAAGATCAGTGCCGAGGATTACAAGCCTATGAGCGATACTCTTTCACTGAGCGATCTGGAGTCCAATGGTATGTCCCTGCTCATGCCCGGAAACGGTGACTACAGCTACTACTTCTCCGGCGGCAACGCACTCTACGGCATCAAGGCTGACGGTTCCAGCGATGAGGTCGTAAACTGGATCGACTCAGATATAAACGGCAACTACATCA
>CAMOEP010000245.1 GCA_946612185.1 uncultured Ruminococcus sp. | reverse complement strand
CGAAGTTGAAGTGGTAGTAGTTGTGGAAGTTGCAACAGGTTCAGTCTCAATGACCAGAGGCAGATCAACGGAAATATCTCCCCAGTAACTGTAATGGATAGTCTGGTTATCAGAATTTTCCTCCTCTCCGGTCAGAGTAAGCCATAACGGTTCAGTTCCGGCAAAGTAGAAATCCCTGGCGGCACCGTAGGTGTTGAAGAATGCGTCAAATCCCAGTTCAAAATCCACCGTCCGTATATAAATATCCCTCAGGTCACGGGTGTTGTGGAATGCGTAAGCCCTGATCTGGCGGACTTTTGCCGGAATCTCCACCGTTTTCAGGCAAAGCATACCGTCAAAGGCGTGCTCGCCTACAGAGGTAAGGTTCTCCGGCAGAATTACCGAAGTGATCTCCTCATGAGCTGAATACCAGGGGGCACTGCCCTCGCCGTAGTCGTACATATCTCCGGAGCCGTAAATAGTGAGAACGCCGGAGTCGGTGCGGTAAACCAGGTCATCGCCGCAGTAGCCGTCAATTGCCGAGAAGCTGATGCCGTTTGACTGGGCGTAAGTCTGGGCAGCGGAACCCTCACAGGCGTAAATAGTAAGTTCGCCGTTAAAAGCGTCCTTGCCGATATTTTCAAGTGACTGCCTTGCGACAAAGTAGCTAAGATTGCCGCAGTCACCGAAAGCGCCGCTTCCGATACTCCGCAGGCTTTCCGGTGCAGTCACACGGCGCAGGCGCTGGAATCCCCGGAATGCGTTGTCGGGAATGAAAGTAATGCCCTGGTCGATGATTATTGACGATGCTTTCAGAGCATAACCAGCCCAGGGGTATGCTTCAAAGGCATCAACGTCACCCGAACCGAATAGCTCGATAGTTCGTGAAGCCGGGTCATACACCCAGAATGCACTTTTGCCGCATTTTCCCCATTCAGCGCCGTTTGAGACAGTTTTCTCCAAACGGGCTTCCGGCGAGAGCTGTGCGGTGAGTTCCTCCCAGGAGGCGGAAGTTCCGGAGAACCATAACCGGGCATCATTCTGGTAGAATGAGCGTGGCTGAGCGATGCGTAGTCCTGAGCCGATGAGGATACGCTCCAGTGAATCATCTCCGGAAAACGGGGAATTCCCCAGTAAATAGAGACTTTCCGGCAGTACCACATTTTGAAGTTCCGGACAGTCTGCAAAGGCATTATCGCCGATAACATATGTGACCGAGTCGAAAAAGACGTTTTTCAGGGACTTCATACCGCTGAAAATACCGTCGCCCAGCGTGAATATCTGACCCTGAACAACGATGCTGTCAACGCTGTCCGCATAGCTGTTCCAGGGGCGCAGTTCCGGCGAGGAATACTCAGGAATATAGCCATTTCCGGAAATTGTGAGTACGCCAAGTTCCTCGTCGAAATCGAAATCCACCTGATTTGTCCGGAACTCCTGCTCAGAGTATGGGTGCAGGACGTACAGCACGGGTTTGGTGTTGTCGGTGACGTACCACACCACACTGCCGGAGGAGGTGACCAGCGGTTTGCAGTCAGACAGGCGCATATCCGTGGATTTGGGCTTCATGAGCAGTTCGCCGTTCTGGTCGGTGATACACAGCCAGGTTGTGAAATTGCCCAGATTATCCACTTCTTCCCACATGACCAGGTAGGTATTGTTATTTATCTTGACAAGGTGTGGAGTTCTTGGGGATATGCCGCTTCCCTCCGGATAACTGGTGAGCCAGATGATGCGGCGGTTTGCCAGTTCCTTGTTGAGGACTGAAAGGAAGATATTCCGCTGACCCTCCGCAGAGCCGCCAGATACCTGTTCTACGCTGTTTCCGGCGGTCAGGACAGTGGAATCGCTGACCTCAAATCCGCCGACAGAAACGCCCGTATCGTTGTAGCCCTCAACGAGAATGTCCAGGGCACTGCGCTGAATAAGATTGATCTTGTCGAAAATATCCGCAGAAAACCGGTAAACGATAACGTCACGAGGGTTCACATCGCCATGGTCAGCGGTGTAGATGAATCTGCCGTCATGACTGGTAAACTCGTTGAAACTGTGGGAAACTGCACCGCCGACGCTGTTGCTTTTAAGGGTCATAGTCTCCTTGTCAACAACGAGGATTATGCGGTATTCGTGCCCGTCATAGCCTCCTCTGCTGGTGACAATGTACAGGTTTTCAGCACTTTCGCAGATCCGTGCCACACTGTAGGCTGTGTTGACCGCTTCAATTCCGGCAATGTCGCAGGTGACCGGGTCAGACCAGTCGGAGTTGTAGCGGACAATGCGGAAAATCGGCTTAGAATCGTCCATTTCCGGATTATCCTGCACAAACACCAGGAAGAAGTAGTTCTCGCTCTGGTGGAAGCCGGCAAGCCGTTCGAGCTGAATATCCATAGTTGTGCTTGAGATCAGCTTGAAGTCTGGGCTGTATGTTTCCCGGATGATCTGGGAATCACCGAGGTTTTCCAGGCGAGTGAAAGTACCGTCGCTGTTCTCAAAGAAAAATGAGTTAACTCTATCGGTGTGAATGGTGTAGTTATTAGAGGAAATGTTTTTACTTATAATGCCGTCCAGATTGACTTTATGAGTTATTTCTTTTTCCCTGCCCTCTGAATCCTCAGCGGTAACCATGAACGAGAACGAGTATGCAGGGTCATTTTTCGCCTTTACAGTTATCCTTGCGATACCCTCGGAAAACGCCGAAATTACGCCGTTTCCTGACACCTGAACTATTTGCGGGGCACTGCTTGACCAGGTGAAATCCGTAGCAATGCGAGGGTCAGATTCCAGCGTCAGCGGATATTCTTTGCCGATCGAGATAGTTCCCGGAGGCTCAGAAACTGAAAGTGTCCTCGATTCAAGGACAGTATCCAGGTCAACCCACTCAGTTGACTCCGGCATTGCAGTGCCGCTTTGCAAACTGCTCCAGCCAGCACGCTGAAAATGGCAATATACCGTGGTAAACTGGTTATTTGTAAAGTGGTCATCAACCTGCGGTGCATCGCCGTCAAAGATGAATTTTTTCAGCGAAGTGCAGCCGGTGAAGGAGCTGAGTCCCATAAATTCGAGGCTTTCCGGGAATTTAACAGATTCGGTGTTTTTGCAGTTTCCGAAGGCAGACTGTCCGATAGACCGAAGCTGTGCCGGCAACTGAATGCTTTCCAGATTCTCAGCGCCATACATGAAAAAATTGCCGATTCCGGTGATTCGGTCGGAGAAGTAAACGTGTCGTATCTGGTCACGGTATTCCGCCCAATCTGGCTGTTTTACGCCGTTTACCGGAGTTTTGCGGTTATTGTAGTCATAGGTTTCACCGGAGCCGTAGACGTAAAAGCTGCCGGTTTCCTGGTCGAAAAGGTAGACAGCACTTTCGCCGCAGACACCGTCCGCAGAAGTGTAGGGAATGCCGTTTTCCTCGGCGTATTTCTGGGCGGCGCAGGGTCCGAAACCGATAAGCTGAAGGTCAGAAATGTCGTAATCGTTCAGATAACCGAAGGCTTTTTCGCCGATATAAGCGTCTTCAGAGGGACAGTAAATGACCGTGAGCTGCGGACAATCTATGAAAGCGCACTGACCGATGCTGGTAATGCCGTCCGGTATCTTGATGAGGGTCAGCGAGGAGCATCTGCCGAATGATTGTACGCCAATGGAGGACACGCTCTCCGGCAGGTCTGCATCATTCAGGTCATAGCAGGCGTAAAAGCAGTAGTTGCCAATACTTGTGAGCGAGTTGCCCAGGTTCACTTTTCTGAGAGATGTGCAAAAGCGAAAAGCCGCAGTATTCAGCGATTTTACGCCGTCCGGCAGACTTATTTCAGTGATGCCGCTCATGCCCAGGAAGTTGTATGCGCCCACAGAGGTTATCCGCTGGTCAAATTCAATCGACCGTACAGCGCTGCCAAATTTGTACCAAGGTGCTGAACCTGGCTTAGAATCAGGCATTTCGCCCTCTCCGAACAATCTGAGTACACCGTCTTCCGGAGTGAATATCCAGCTTATGTTATTGCCGAAATATCCCCATTCTACGCCGTTTGCGATCGGTGTATCAGAAAATCGTTCGTTATAGTTCTCGCCGAAGTCGATATTGCTGTAAAACTTGCCGTCACCCTGGCAGCACAGCAGTTTCAGCGCCGACTGATACTTTGTCCACAGGGCTGCATCGCCCACAGTTCCCAGTGTTTCGGGAATTGTGAGGTATTCGATGTTATGGCAGTCGGAGAATGCGCTGTCGCCAACAGTCTCCAGACCTTTAG
>CAMOEP010000244.1 GCA_946612185.1 uncultured Ruminococcus sp. | reverse complement strand
TCAATGTTATCGACAGCTTTGATACTCACGCAAGAATCCCTGAGCATTTCGCAAACGTTGACAAGGCTGCAAAGGAAAGCGGCAACCTTGCATTCATCTCCCTGGGCTGGGATCCCGGTCTTTTCTCACTGAACAGACTCTACGCTGAGTCTATCCTCCCCTCCGGCAAAACATATACCTTCTGGGGCAAGGGCGTAAGCCAGGGTCACTCCGACGCTATCAGACGTGTTGAGGGCGTTAAGAAGGGTATACAGTATACTGTACCTGTTGAGGCTGCTATGGAGGCTGTCCGCAGCGGAAGCCAGCCTGAACTTACTACACGCCAGAAGCACCTGAGAGAGTGCTGGGTAGTTGCTGAGGAAGGCGCTGACAAGGCTAAGATTGAGGAGTCTATCAAGACTATGAAGAACTACTTCGACGAGTACGATACTACTGTAAACTTCATCAGTGAGGAGGAGTTTAACGCTGTTCACAACAAGATGCCTCACGGCGGTTTCGTTATGAGAAGCGGCGTTACTGGCGACGGCGAAAAGACCCACCAGATGATCGAGTACTCCCTGAAGCTTGAGTCCAATCCTGAGTTCACAGCAAGCGTACTTATCTGCTTTGCAAGAGCCCTTGACCGCATGAAGAAAGAGGGCGCTACAGGCTGCAAGACAGCTTTCGACGTACCCCCGGCATACCTCTCTCCCCTCTCCGGCGAGGAACTGAGAGCGCATCTGCTTTAATTCTTTTATAATGCATAATTAATGGCGTTTCCCGTTTTTTCGGGGAGCGCTATTCTTTTATAAGGCGAAGTTGTGGTGTTTGATTATTTCACAATATAAATTTAGGGCGATACCATTGATTACAGATTATTGACATGGTATATTTAGCGGAAAACTGCCGATAATATCACTGAAAGAGGTGATTATTTATGGTAGAACAGGACACTATCCGGCTTTTGAGAGAATGTGACTCCGGCATTAAAATGGGACTTTCTGCGATCAGCGAAGTAAGGGACTACGCCAAAAATGACGGGCTGAAACAGCTTCTCTGCGACAGCCAGTCCGAGAATGAAGCCCTTAAAGCTGACCTGCAAAAGGCGCTTGACGACTACTCCGATGAGGGCAAAGACCCGCCTGCTGCGGTTCAGGGTATGTCGTGGCTGAAAACCAACGTGAAGCTGAAACTGGACGAGTCCGACGGAACTATCGCTGAACTGATGATAGACGGCTGCAACATGGGCGTGAAGTCTCTGAGCCGGTATCTGAACCAGTACAAGGCAGCCGACGAGCGCTCAAAGGACATTGCGAAGCGCCTTATCTCTGCCGAGGAGCGTCTTTCCCAGCAAATGCGGCAATTCCTATAACAAGCTGAAGCCAGCTTGCAAGCTGGAGCCAGCTTGACCGCCCACACGTTGTCGCTTGCTTGCGCTCGCTCACTTTTTAGAAGCGGTGCTTTTTTCGTCGCTCAACCGTATTTTGCTTGGTACAGAGTTCTATTTGGGAAATTCTGTAAACTTGATGATTTATGATTCTATCGGAGAACTCTGTACCATTGTAAACACGGTTGAGCGACGTACAAAGTACCGTTTCTAACAAAGTAAGCGTGACTTTTGCCGTCGCTCAACCGTATTTTGCTTGGTACAGAGTTCTATTTGGGAAATTCTGGAAACTTGATGATTTATGATTCTATCGGAGAACTCTGTACCATTGTAAACACGGTTGAGCGACGAAAAAAGCACCGCTTCTAAAAAAGTGAGCGAGCGTAAGCAAGCGTCAACGTGATATGTGGTCAAGCTGACGCAGCTTGACAAGCGTATCTGCGGGTGATATAATAATGAAAAAGACTATTTAGGACAATGAAATTAGGAGGATATCACCTATGAAAAAGACTTTTGCTGCTGCGGCTGCCGCAATGATGATGCTTTCCTGCGCCGGAATGAGTACTTTTGCAGCAGGAAGTTCATTATCCGCTGATGTTTATGTTACTATCTCAGACGGAAGCGGCAAACTGCCACTTGCTATGCAGAAGGTAGCCGTTACCGATATCGACGATGATATGAAGATCACTGTCAATGACGTTCTTTACTGCGCTCATGAACAGTACTACAAGGACGGTACTGCCGGATACCATACAGGAGTTGGAAGCTATGGTATGTATCTGGATATGCTCTGGGGTATTGAGAACGGTATGTCTTTCGGCTACTACGTCAATAATAAGCCAGCATTTGGACTGACCGATGATGTAGAGACAGGCTCATATGTCTCAGCATTTGTATATACCGATACTACGACCTGGAGCGATACATATTCCTTCTTCGATGCGAACACAGTCTCCGCCGAGACTGGCACGCCATTTGACATGACCCTTTCTCTTTACACTTATGTTAATTATGAGGGTGTGTCAGTTCCGGCTGCTAACGCCATTATCCTAATAAACGGCGAGGAAACCGAGTATATCACCGACGACGAGGGCAAAGTCTCCATAACTTTCGATACCCCCGGAAAAAACGTTATCAGCGCTAAAAGCGGAGATTCCGGCAGGATCATCGTCCCCCCTGCCGCTATCGTAAACGTCAAGGAGAGTCAGGAAACTACATCTTCCGGAGAAGTTACCAGTACTACTACCGCAACTTCCTCCAATGAAACGGTCAGCGACACAAAAACCACCACAACTGCTGCATCTTCCGGAGTAAAAGGCGACGCTGACGGCAACGGTAAAGTGTCTGTATCCGATATAGTTTGCGTACTCCAGTATGCCGCTAATAAGGCAAAGTATCCCCTTTCCGACCCCGGCTTCAAAAATGCTGACGTTGACGAGGACGGCGATGTTACAACAAAGGACGCTTTCCTTATCCAGGAAATCGACTCACAGCAGGGCTGATTCACTTTTCCAAAGTGCAGCGCAATGTAAGTATAAAAATTGAAACGCTCCCCTTTTGTTAGATTTAACGTATCATCTGACAAAAGGGGAGCATTTTATATGTGACAGGTTTATATATCAACACCATAACGACGGAGTTTCTTTGTATTCCTTATCTTTCTCTGCTGAAGTTCCTCCATACATCTTTCATGTATCTCAGGATCATCTAACATTCCTGAAAGTATCGCTATGTTCTTTTCGTAATAGTTGTTTATCCGGGCGCAATTCTCCTCATACTGTTCTTTTGTACGAGGAATTCCGTATACCTGATGTTCATATTCATACAGGGCACGCTCAAGCATTACCTCTTTTTCACGTTCGGGGAAATAATATGGGTCATCTAAAGTCAGCATTATCGCACCGTCACTGAACGGAAAAGGTTCATCGTTTTCAAGCATAACAGGATAGGCATATCCTCCCATATTAAGCAGATATTCGATAAATTCATTCGTTGTGCGTACCGGATCTAATATAGGAAGTACCCATTTCTGCATATCTTTTACCGATTGCCGCATAGCTTTTAGCATATCATCGGTATCATTCTGCCGATAACCATACCAACCAAGTGCTAATTCCTGCTTGCGTTCAGAATCATATCTTTTAACGCACTTGTAATATTCAGAAATTTTGTGCTGCCAGGAAATGTCATACCTTTTGCTTCGGTTAAGTTCAAGTTCTCTGCGGTATACTGTTGTTGCGTTGCTGATAATAGAAAGACCGGTACCATGACTGCGTATACCAATAATATGCATTATCTCATCGCTGACCGGACGAATAAAATGTGGAAGCTTAGTATTAGCTGCTGTAAAACCAAGCGGTTCAAGAACAGCTCCAAACTCCTGAATAAAAGCATCTCTTACGAATGAAATATATTCCTGCTTCATATTCTTACCTCCCATAATATAACAGCTTATATGTAAAATATTATACCATACCCTGTTGAAAAAGTCAATTACCTGCAATAATCAACCAGAGCAACCGCATTTACTTTTTCAAGCTGAGCCAGCTTGACCGCATATCACGTTGACGCTCGTTAACTCGCTCACTTTGACAGAACATCGCATTTTGCCGTCGCTCAACCATATTCTGCTTGGTACAATGTTCTCTGGCAGATTTGTGTGAACTGCGACTTTAAAATTTATCGCCGCAAGGCGATACTATTTCTATTCACTATTCACTTTTCACTATTCGTTATTCACCATTTACTGTCGCTTTATATTTTAAGAAAATTGTTAGCCTCCGTGACGTTCCGCCAAAGGGGACAACCCAAGGTGGAAAAGGGGGAGGAACAAATTAAACCCGACAAAAATCGGCATTTCCTCCCCC